>JBEBSM010000045.1:0-14418 GCA_040394315.1 Lujinxingia vulgaris | reverse complement strand
CCTTATTAAGAGAATTACCCCCTAACGCTAGGACCTCTTTCCCTTATTAAGAGAAATGGGCCCTAAAGTTAGGACCCATCTGGCTTAATAAGAGAAATTTGGGGAAGCGCGGCCGGCGCGAGCGGCCGCGTCTTAAAAAGAAAAGATTATGCTTCGGAGGGTTGTGGAGTTTCGACGTCGGTTTCGTCCTCGACGCCCAGGTCGCTGTCGAGTTCTTCACCGGTTTTCGGGTTGACGTCGCGTTTGCGGCGATTCGCATCGCGGGTGATCTTGATCTGGGCGCGAAGTGGTTCAAAGAAGGCTGCAAGGAGTTCGGCGTTGGCGGGGATGGGTTCACGCAGCTCAAACAGGGCGGCGATTACAACCTCGCAAATCGCATGATGGAGCAGATCGCGCTGCGCGGTAACGCCCGAGTATTTCAGAGGGCGGCCGTTTTCATGATCGAGTTCGACACGAAACTGCTCGTTGAGCGTGCGCAGGTTTTGCACGTGGCGGTCCAGACCCAGCGTTTGCACCTGCACATCGAAGTCGTCTTCCAGGCGCTCCAAAAGGGTGTCCACCATGGCCAACTGAACGTTGAATTCGGTTCTGGTCACGCCTCCCAGACCGTTGGGGAAAAGCTCTTTTTGAACGGCCGTGGCAGCCACCACAACCGGATCTTCGGGTTTGCCGATGGTATCGGCCTTCAGACGTTCATGCATTGCCCTGAGGGCACGGTCGAGTTCGCGGTCCACTTCGACCGCATTCCCACGAGCCCGGCTGGTCTGGTTGCGCGTGAACATCCACCGCAAATCCATGTGAAGCGTGCGTTTGGCTTCAGCGAGCGCGTCGTCGAGACGTGCTTCCAGGTTGGGTGCGGCAACGGCCGCAGCAATAAAAAGAGCGCGCATTTTGGTGAGCGCAAACGAGGCGCGACCCGCAGGCAGGCGGCGCATGTCGATAAACTCAGATAACAGGCTTTGCATCACGATTGTTCTCCATTTTCAGATAAATGAAGGCCGAAAATTCCCCCTTGGAACCCCAGCCGCTGACACAATACCGTCCTTGTTTTTGGCCGCGCTCGCACCACGACCTACGCATTTCTAAAGGATGATGTCGGCGAGTATAGATGATTTGGCGAGTTTGGGAAGATGAAATGAGGGGGAGAAATAACCACAAACCGCCTCCCTCAAAAATCCAAAAACAAAGGCCAGGACACCCTCTCAGAGACGGGAACCGGGCCAGTATTTACGCCAATTCACCCCTCAAAAACGCGGCGCCCATCCAAACTGGTACGCGCCCCGCCACCAGCCTCGATTTTGGACCGCACGCCACCACGATCCCCGCTAGGAATTTCCCGTCCGATATACTAAGAACCCCGGCAGCTAGTACGTGCCCGCCGCCGCCTTACCGAGCTGCGCATTCATCCTCTCAAGCCGCCTCACGCATCAGGTCCTATGACGAACGAAATAAACGACATCCTCACCATTCCCGAAAGTGACCAGGGCTACTATCGCCACCCGACCGTCTTCGAAAACCGCGTTATCTTCGTCAGCGAAGACGACTTGTGGGACGTCTCCATCAACGGCGGCTACGCGCGACGCCTGACCAGCTCCCCCGGAAACGCCAGCAATCCGCACTTCTCACCGGACGGAACCCAGCTCGCGTTCACAAGCTCCGAAGAAGGTGCGCCCGAAGTCTTCGTCATGGCCGCAAAGGGCGGCCCCACCCAACAGCTCACCTTCAACGGTGCGCAATCGTCGGTCGTAGGCTGGTCCAAAGACGGCCAGAACGTCCTGTTTCGCTCCAACTTCCGCGAATCATTCTCACGCAATTACGCCATCTACAGCGTGCCCGCAAAAGGTGGCGAAACCGAAACCCTGCCCTACGGCACCGCCCACAACATCTCCTACGAACCCGGCAACCCATCCGGCCAACACCCCGGCCGCGTACTCGCCAGATTCACCGACGACCTCGCTCGCTGGAAACGCTACAAAGGCGGCACCGCCGGCGTTTTGTGGATCGACGTCAACGGCGACGGCTCCTGGAACCGTCTGTTGCCCGAAATCACCGCCGGCCTGTGCCGCCCCATGTGGATCGGCGACCGAATCTACTTTTTGAGCGACTTTGAAGGCTATGGAAACCTCTATTCCTGCACGCCCCAGGGCCAGGAACTACGCCGCCACACCGACCACGTCGGATTTTACGTGCGATTCCCGTCCACCGACGGAAAAACCATCGTCTACACCGCCGGCGGCGACCTGTATCGATTCGATGTTGCCAGCGACACCAGCACCAAAATCGACGTCGATTACGCATCACCACGCACCGCAATGAAGCGAAAATTCGTCGACGCCGACCAGTACCTCGAAGACTTTTCCCTGCACCCACGCGGCCACTCGCTCGTCGTCAACACGCGCGGAAAAATCTTCAACTTCGGCAACTGGGAAGGCGCCGTCCGCCAAAACGGCGAGGAACAAGGCGTTCGTTATCGTTTGTCGCGCTACCTGAATGACGGTTCGCGCATCCTCACCGTCTCCGACCAGACCGGCGAGGAACGCTTCGAAATTCATCGCGCCGACGGCTCCGCTGCGCCCAAAATCATCGCACTCAAAAGCGCTGACGCCGACAAAGACGTCCAAATCGGCCGCCCCATCGACATCTGCATGAGTCCCGTCGCCGACGAACTGGTTTTCGGCAACCACCGCCAGGAACTCGTCCACCTGAACCTGGCCGACGGAACCACACGCGTGCTCGACCGCTGCGACTACAACCGCATCAGCGGAATCAGCTACTCCGCCGACGGCCGCTGGGTAGCCTACGGTTTTCCAACCAGCCACTCCACCGCGATCATCAAAATCGCCGACCTCACGACAGGCGAGTGTTTCGACGTCACCAATGGACAATTTCAGGATGTGAATCCGTATTTCGACCCGGAAGGCCGCTACCTTTACTTCTTGTCCTTCCGCAAGTTTGACCCAGTTTTCGACCAGATGTTTTTCGAACTGAGCTTCCCCCGAGGCATGGTTCCATGCCTCGTGACCCTGCGCGCCGACGTCGAAAGTCCCTTCATCCAAAAACCTCGCTCGCTCGACGGCGACGATGAAGAGGAAGACGACGACGATGACTCCGACGAAGAAACCGAAGGATCTGAAGATTCCGAAGCTTCCGCAGATGATTCTGAGCCCGCCGGAAAAGACGCAAAAGATAAAAAGTCCAAAAAAGACGACAAACCAAAGCCCGTCGAAATTGACTTCGAAGGCATCGACGCACGCGTCGAAACTTTTCCCGTCAGCGAAGGTAGCTACGGCGACATCGCCGCCATCGACGACACCGTTTTTTGGACCGTCTACCCGCTCAGCGGCACGCTCGACATGGATTTTGGCGATGAACCCGCAGGCGGCACCCTGAAGGCTTTTTCCCTGAAATCCCTCAAAGAAAAAGTCTTCGCACGCGAAACCGCAGGTTTTGAAATCGGCGCTGACCGAAAAACCATCGCACTGCTCGGTCTCCACGGCATTCAGGTCGTCAGCGCTACTGGCGGCGGCCCTGCAGCCGGCGGCGACCTCGACGACGACGACGGCGACGACGCCCCCTCTCGCCAGAGCGGCTGGATCAACCTGGCCAGAATCTCCGTTTCCGTAGATCCGCGACTGGAATGGCGCCAGATGCTGCGCGAATCCTGGCGCCTCATGCGCGACCATTTCTGGCGCGAAGACATGAGCGGCGTGGACTGGAACGAAGTCTGGTCACGCTACAAAACACTCATCAGCCGCGTACTAACACGCGCAGAATTTTCCGACGTCGTCTGGACCATGCAAGGCGAACTCGGCACAAGCCACGCCTACGAAATCGGCGGCGACTACGCATTGTCACCACAATACCGCCCCGGTTTTCTCGGCGCAGAAGTCGAATGGAACCCCGACTGGACCCGACCGGTCGCCGACGACTCCGAAGTTTCTGAAGACGCCGAAAGCAATCCCGAAATCCAGGAAACAGCAACCCAGGAAACAGACCGCGGCGCCTACAAAATCACTCGCATCATCCGCGGCGATAGCTGGAACGCTGCCGAAACCTCACCGCTCACCCGCCCCGGCCTGCGCATCCAGGAAGGCGACCACATCGTCGCCATCAACGGCCGCCGTACCTGCGCCGAAGTTTCGATCGAAGAACGTCTGGTCCACCAGGCCGGCCGCGAAGTTGAGCTCGTGATTGCCCATCAAATTAGCAGCCCAGATATTAGCAGCCCGGATAACAGCGAAGACGCCAACGAAGAAAGCCAGGAACTCGAAACCTGCACCGTCAAAACGCTTCTCAGCGAAACACCCGCGCGCTACCGCGAATGGGTTTTGCACAACCGCAAAGTCGTGCACGAAGCCAGCGACGGACAACTCGGCTACGTCCACATCCCCGACATGGGCCCGCTCGGCTACGCAGAATTTCATCGTAGCTACCTGAGCGAAAACTCCAAAAAAGGACTCGTCGTCGACGTCCGCCATAACGGCGGCGGCTTCGTCAGCCAGCTCATCCTCGAAAAACTCGCCAGACGAAACCTCGGCTACGGACTGCAACGCTGGTCGCAACCCATCCCCTACCCGGAAGAAAGCGTGCAAGGCCCGCTCGTCTGCCTCACCAACGAAAACGCCGGCAGCGACGGTGATATCTTCAGCCATTGCTTCAAACTCATGAATCTCGGACCACTCCTCGGCAAACGCACTTGGGGCGGCGTCGTCGGCATCCAGCCTACCCAGGCCCTGGTCGATGGAAGTATTACGACCCAACCCGAGTTCTCTTTCTGGTTCAACGATGTCGGCTTCAACATCGAAAACTACGGAACCGAACCCGATATCGAAGTCGAACTGCCACCCCAGACCGAGCACGACCCACAGCTTGAAGCCGCGCTCGATCTTGCCCTAAAAATGCTCGACGATACCAAACCCGCAATCCCAGATTTTGCCCCCTACCCGCTACTCCGCCCACCCGCCGAGCTGCCACCAAGAGGCATCATCGACCCCAAAAAGAGCCGATAACACACTGAAATACCTGGAGTTATTGCGATCATGAGCCGCACCGACAAAACCGCACCCCCAAAACGCAACATTTCACGCGTAATCATCATCGCCGTGCTGCTCTTCATCCTCCTGAGCAGCACGGCCGCGGCACTGTGGTATCTACAAAAACGCTCCAACTCCCAAGACTCCACCTCCAACAAACCAGAATCCACCAAACCACTCCCCAACCGCGTCGACATGAACCCCGACGAAGTCCTCGCCAAAGCCGCCGCTTTCTACGAATCGCGCCCGCTCTACGAACGCCCCCATCCCTACACCGAAATCCCCGTCGGCCTACCCGACCTGCGCGCCGAAACCTGCGGCGCCTGCCACACCGAAATCTACAAAGAATGGCAGCTCTCCACCCACCGCCGCGCCTGGCTTGACGACGCCCAATTCCAAGAAGAACTCGCCAAATCCCGCGGCGAACACAACGATTCCGACGAACAAAACGACGTCGGCTGGATGTGCGTAAACTGCCACACCCCACTCGTAAACCAGCTACCCGAACTCGTCATCGGACTCGAAAACGACGACATTTCCAAACCAATTTACGCAAAAAACCCGTCCTTCGACCCCGTACTACAACTTGACGCCATCACCTGCGCGACCTGCCACGTCCAGGACGGCATCGTCTACGGCCCCTTTGGCGACACCGACGCACCCCACCCGGTCGCAAAAAGCGAAGATTTGCTCACTGAGAAAAACTGCGTCCGCTGCCACCAGGCCGAAGCCATTTTCCCGGCCCTCAACCTCGGATGCTTTTTCTCAACCGGCCGAGAATGGGAAGACGGCCCCTACGCAGAAACCGAGCAAACCTGCCAGTCCTGCCACATGCCCGAAGTCACCCGCCGCCTGGCCCCGGCCTACGACCGCCCCGAACGCGTCACCCGACGCCACTGGTTCGGCGGCTCCCTCATCCCCAAACACCCGGACTACGAAGCCGAAATCGCACCACTCCGCGAAATTTATGGCAGCGGCGCCGAAATCGAACTTGTCCCACTACCTTCGGACACCCCAAAAGAATCAAATAACGGCGACGAAAACAAAAAAGTTCGCGTAGCCGTCCGCGTCACCAACGCCAACGCAGGCCACCTGTTCCCAACCGGAGATCCCGAACGCCACGTCGACATCATCGCCACCGCACGCAACGCCGACGGCACAGAACTCACCAAAAACGAGCTGCGCCTCGGTTCGGTCTACGCCTGGTGGCCCAAAATCGAACTCCAGAGCGACAACCGGATTGCCCCGCTCCAACACCGCGATCTGATCCTGGAAGTTCCCGCAAACGGTCAGCCATTTACGGTCGAAATTCAGGCCGACAAATACCGCATGCACCTGTCCGCCTTCGAGCACCACAACCTCGAAGGTCGCTACGTGCGCGGCCGACAATTCCACAACTCAACCTGGAACGTCACCGCTAACGGCCAGCCCACCCGGACGTCGCTCAAAGACGATCTCCACCCATAAAACGCAAAACAGGCCGCTCGGATTAACCGAACGGCCTGTTTTCAATCGCAACTTCCTAAATTACTTTTAATGAATGACGTGCTGCGAATCACCAGCACTATCATTGAGCTTCGCACTCAACCGGATATCGTTCAGACCCGGTTGTAGAAGCAAAGAAACCGGACAGGTTTCCTTGGCTTCATTGGCAATTTCTTGAAACAGCGACTCGTCAATACCCGGAACGGTCGCTTCCATCGTAAGAAAGCTCTGCGTCATTTTTGCGCTGCTATCACTCACCGTCATCGTAACTTCTGCTTCGGTCGTAATCTTCGACGGCGGAAATCCAGCTTCCGTCAACAATCCCGAAAGCTTCATGCTAAAGCATGCCGCGTGAGCTGCAGCGATCATTTCCTCGGGATTTGTACCCGCACGACCTTCGAAACGAGTTCCGAACGTATAGGGAAGTTTTTCAAATGCCTGACTGTCCGCCGAAATCGTGCCTCGACCGCCTTTGATAGTTCCTTGCCAGATTGCAGATGCTTTGCTTGGAATACTCGACATGTTTAGCCTCGCGTTCGTTACTAGCTGGTTGATAAATTTAGACGACCGCAAGCTAATCGCGAGGTTTTGCGAGTAAAGTAAACGATTGTTTATTCAAACTGCACGGGTAGTCCCACCAGGTCTTGCACGGCTTTTTTCGGCGATATTTTGCCAAGCGCACCACTGTGCGTTGCCCGTAAAAGATACAAAGAAAGCTCAGCATGCTGCGTTGCGCTGTGAAGCGAATCAACCAGGCTGAGCAAATCCTGTCCATAAACGCCGAATTGTTCACGAACCGCATTCGCATCCGTCGACTGTTTGTTCTGCTCACGAATCGCTAAAAACTCTCCGATTTGAAAATCCTTACTGCCCGTGCGATGCGTGTCTGCATACAGATTTCCAACCCCGGTAAGTCCGAAAGCTGTGCGTTCATAACCGCCACGAAACGTCACATAACGGCTAATTTCGGCCAGTCCACGCGCAAACAACGTCGCCTGAAGACTATCTCCCATCTCCAACCCGTGGCAGATCCCGGCAAGCATGGCGATGATCCGACTGTAGGCCGCACTGATTTCGGCGCCAGTGAGATCGTTGCTGCGATACATCCGCAGATTTTCACTCGTCACACTGTCCTCAACCAGGTCGTGAACTTCGGGGAAAAGCGACGCACACACAAGCGCTGCTGGCTTGTCGGCCTGGATGTCCATCAAATCCGCAGGACCGTTCAGGAATCCAAACCGCTGCGTAGGTGTTTCTTCCCGCAGGATCTCGGACACGGACTTGAGCGTCGCCGGCTCCAGACTTCGCGAAGTGTGGACGATAATCTGGCGACCCGATATCACATCACCAAGCTGACGGCCGGTTTCGCGCGCCAGATGCATCGGAACCGAATAGAAAATCAGCGGCACCTTGGCCATCTGGGCAAGCTCAACCGATTGAATCTGCCCGGGAAGTTTGCCAGCAGGGATTGCGTCTGAAGCCGAGCTGTGTTCTGGCTGCCAGTGGAGAACTTCCGTGCCTGCTTTTTGCAAAAGATGGCTGAGAACTTCGAAGTTGGTTCCGTTTCCAACAAATCCGACGGTCGTCATTTGATAGGCCTTTGATCGAAAGTTTATCTTTAATTTTTAAGTGAAATACCTATGAAGTCTTACAACGATACGATCATTTTAGCCACTGCCAACCAGGGCAAGGTCCGTGAATTCTCTAAACTGCTCGCTGGACTGATTGCCCCCGAATGGCAACTGGTAGACCGTCTGGCATGGTCAGCGACATTGCCCGACACCGTCGAAGACGCCGAGACTTTTGAAGGAAATGCCGTCAAAAAAGCGGTCGAAATCGCACGCGCAACCGGTTGCTGCGCACTGTCCGATGATTCCGGCTTGCAGGTCGACGCTCTACACGGCGCACCCGGCGTTTACAGCGCGCGTTATGCCGGCGAGGACGCAAAAGATGCCGACAACAACGCGAAACTCGTGCGCGAACTGGCTGACGTTCCGATGGCCGACCGCTCCGCAAGGTTTGTCTCGGTCGTGTGTCTGGCCATTGCCAATAATGATATCGGCAATAACCTTCTGGCCCGCGTAAACACAAGTTTTACCGATATTGCGCCCGGCAAACTCGGTAAGGAAGGCGAATGGGTGCGCGATAACGATATCGCAGTCATCTGGTTTCGTGGCACAGTCGAAGGTATGATCGTCGAAATACCGCATGGCGACGGCGGATTTGGCTACGATCCGCATTTTTATGTGCCATCTTCTGGCAAAACGATGGCAGAAATGTCGTTGGACGAAAAAAATGCGATCAGTCACCGTGCGGTAGCGCTCGAAAAGCTGTATGAGTTTTTCGGCGGTTTCTAAAAACGTACGACGTGTTTGGGAACTTGCCCAAAAACAAATTAGATGGAGGCCAAACATGGCTGAAAAAATACATTCTTTGCACGAAACAAAAGTCACCAAAATCCCACGCGCGCTGGTAATCGCCGCGCAACATCCACAACTGCAAACAGAAGCGGATGTTCACGCATCGTGCGTCGAACTGGAACGACTGGCCAACACGCTTGGTATTGAAGTCGTGCACACAGAAGTACAAAAACGCGCCCGCACAACGTCCGTTTCGTTTTTGGGCGCCGGAAAGATCGCCGAGATCAAAGAAAAACTCGAAGACATCGACGTGAACCTGGTTTTAGTCGACGGCGAGTTGGGACCGGGTCAGCAACGTCATCTTGAAAAGGTTTTGGAAGTTGAGGTTTTTGACCGCACGGCCGTGATTCTGCGAATTTTCGAACAGCGCGCACAAACACGCGAGTCCTTCCTGGAAATCGAAATCGCGCGTTTGCAATACGACATGCCTCGCCTTCGCGACGATCACTCCGCCAACATCCGTCAGGCCGGCGGCGGCGGTCGCGGCGGAAGCGGACACACCAGCACCGAGCTTTCCAAACAGCAACGCCGCGACCGCATGTCTGCACTTCGCCGCGAGCTATCCGAAATCCAGGCCGTCGAAGCAACGCGTCGTGATCGTCGCCGCGAGACCTTCCAGGTCGCACTGGTCGGCTACACAAACGCCGGAAAATCCTCACTCATGCGTGCACTGACAGGCAGCGAAGTTCTGGTCGAAGACAAACTCTTCGCAACGCTCGGCACGACCGTGCGCCAGATGACACCCGTCACAACGCCACAAATCCTGATTTCTGACACCGTCGGATTCATCAAAAACCTACCCCACGAATTGGTCGCGTCATTTCGCTCAACCCTGGACGAAGCACGCGACGTTTGCTTCCTCCTCTTCGTCGTCGACTCTTCCGACGAAGACTTCCGCAGCCAACTCGCCCTCACCACCTCAACGCTCGCGCACATTGGTGCATCGGAAATCCCGTCACTCATCGTGCTCAACAAAATCGATCGTCTGAACGAAGACGAGCGCGAAGCGTTGCGCGAAGAATTCCCGGAAGCCCTACAGCTCAGCGCACACGCCGAAAGCGACGTGGACGGCCTGCGCAACGTGTTAATCGCCGCACAGGAAGAAGCGATGGTGCTCGAAACGCTGATGCTCCCCTACAGCAAAGGTCAGTTGCTTGGCGAAATTCGCGCCAACGCGCGCGTTATCGCAGAAGAATACACGGAAGTCGGCACAGAAGTGCAAATCCACGCCTGGCCCGCCATGCTCGAGCGTTGGAAAAAAGATATTCGCGGGTATTAAATACCCAGCGGTTAGAACGCGCTTTAAAACGCGCGAAAGTCGCATAAACCAAGGGTCAGGCACCGCCTCAGAGACGGGTGCCTGACCTTTGGTTTTGTCGTTTTAAGAGCGATTTTCCAATGGGTCTCAGGTCATGAAACACCGACGCAATTGTCCGAATTGCGTCGGTAACAAGTAAAAAAAGGCGTGCTCTACTACTCAAAGATATAAACGAGTTTTCTACTCGCTCATTTCTCACCCAAAACCACGTGTTTCACCCCCAAAAACCAACAAATTTAATCGTGCTGCCCCGTCTCTGAGACGCTGACATCGCCACATTTCTAGCCACTTCCCACCGACTCACATCCGACTTCTATCCCTAACGTCCCGCAAGCCCCCTCTCACCACCCGAACCTTCGCTGTCGAATGGCACACACCAACGACACCCAGGCGGCAACGTTCCCGGCGGATAGCAGATCCCGGCTACTGTCTTTTTGCGGACTGACTGACAGTCACGCCTTCTGGCCCTTTTGTAGGCCTCGACCACGGCTTGACGTTGTTCATAATATGCCCGAACCACCTCGCGGTCTGAACCCACACAGGCCGAATAGATCGACTTCTTTGGCCGCTCAGGCGCACTAAAAGGGTCTAACTCGCGACACTTTTTAGGCCCCAGATAGTGTTTCTTACCCTCCGATCGCCGCTGCTCTACTAACTTTTTACAGCGCCTTATGATCAACGATTCTAGTTGTTTTTTGCGCGCGACAAAACTCAACGATACCCATTGCGGCAGTGGCTTTAACTCAAACCCATACACCGTTGTATAATCCTCTTGCCGAACATTGGGATTCTTCTTCCGATGGCGGTTAAATCGCTTCAACTCAAGCCAGCGCCCAACGACCTTTTCGCCCCTTAATTGGTATTGATAGGAAGAAACACCAGGATAATCACTCGGTTTCGTTACCAATCCAGCCGCACACGGATTCATCAAGATATAGAGCAGCTTTTCCAAAGTTTTCTCATCCCCCAATACATCAACAGTCGTATAGCGCTCACCAAAAAATACACCCTCGCGGTTGCGGTGGGCATTAATTCTCCTGGCGATCGAACTATTTAGATCCTGCAGAAACGCGCTCAAATTGAGATGTGGCGCCCCACACAACAAATGATAGTGATTGCTCATGAACACAAAGCCATACACGTCAATTTTGTGCGCCACAACATAGCGGCTTAAACAGGCAAGTATTATCGCACAACACTCGGCATCCGGCCGCATTAAATGCTGTGCGCCAACGCAACGCGTCGTTACAAGATAGATTCTTTCTGGACGTTGAATCCGAAGTTTGTATGCCATTCGAAACTCCATCGATATTGGAGATTAACTTCCGAACAAAGCAGTACGACTCCGCGTAAACTTCCCGCGTTAAAGCTTTACCCCGATCAAAAACCGCACCACAACAGTGCACGCATGTACAGCCATTTAAGCACAAGAAGCATACCGGCTACGTTTTTATTTCCCAAAAGCGATAATTTTTTAATAATAATTTCAAACTGTTACGTTTGCTCCATTGATTATGTTGAAACTCCCGCTCACCAATCAGATTCATCGCTACGAACTAAAGTGTTTCAAAAACCCAAAACTGGGCTATGACTGTGCGAACCATAGCCCTGGCACCGCCTCAGAGACGGGATCCGAGCGTTTACCGACGTCCTGTTGAAAGTATTTCCTCATTGAGAATGGAGCACCGCTCTCAACTCGACACACGATCCCTTTTGCCAGGATCGCCTGACTGGCGACATCTCTTCACGTAAGCTACGCTAAGACCCGCTCACTCCCTCAAGAGAATGGGAGCCGCGCTTTTTGTTGGTGCTGCTTTTTTTGTTTGTATCGAACACTACACGAGTCGACAAAAATGCATCACAGATAATTCTGGAATGCAATGTTCTGGCTCATGGTGGTGGACTACCAGATTGTTACAATCTGCACCGGCTTGGTTTGAGACGTTCGGTGTTAATTCCGTAAAAAGAGGTCGTATATGAAAAGGTTTCGTCCACCCTGGTATGCAATTGTCGCAGCCTTATTAGTGGGTTCTCTGGTGGGTCTGGGCTCGTACACCTTCTTTTATGCGGGTGGAGCTTCGTATTTCGGCACGGACTCCGCCAACTGTGCGAACTGTCATATCATGCAGCCGCAATACGATTCATGGGTGAAGAGCAGTCATGCGGCGGTAGCAAACTGCGTCGACTGTCATTTGCCGCATTCGCTGGTACCCAAATACATCGCCAAGGCTGACAACGGCTGGCGGCATTCCTGGGCGTTTACGTTTCAGGATTTTCATGAGCCGATTCAGATGATTGACCGCAACAAACGCACGCTTCAGGCAAATTGCATCGAATGCCACGGAGAGATGGCGCACAATCTGATCGGCGCCGATGAGTCGGATGCACCCTCATGTGTGCGTTGTCACACAGGCGTGGGTCATGGCCCGGTACTGCGTTAATTTCCCTTTTTTGTGTCTTATGGAGCGGTAGCGAACGTCGTTTTAGAGGAGTGTATAAATGAGTACCGAAAATGAAGATGTCACGATTAGTAAAACGAAAATGATGTGGCGCTACGGACTGGTAATCGGGCTAACTGCTATAATTACCGTGATCGTTTTAGCGTTATTGATGAATGTTTTTGAGCGTAAAAGCGAACGCCTTGTAACCTACCAAAAGATGGTTGATGTAACCGAAGAAACCACCGACCCGGCCGTATGGGGCAAAAACTGGCCACGCCAATATGACTCGTACAAACGTACCGTCGATCACCAGATGACCCGCTACGGCGGCAGCGATGCCATGCCTCGCCAGAAACTCGACATGTACCCCTGGCTGAAGATGATGTGGTCTGGCTACGCGTTTTCACTCGACTATCGAGAGAGCCGCGGACACGCCTATATGCTGCTCGATCAGGAGGAAACTGAGCGCGTCAAACAGCGTGAGCAGCCCGGCGCCTGTTTGCATTGCCACGCCGCCATCATTCCTGCGTATCGCGAAGTTGGTGAAGGCGACGTGATGGAGGGCTTCCGCAAGATCAGTGGAATGAGCCTGACAGATGCACGCGCGCTTGTCGGAAAAGACGGCACAAAAATGATCGAGCACCCGGTTTCATGCGGCGACTGCCACAACCCGGAAACCATGGAACTTCGCGTAACGCGACCAGGTTTTCTCGTCGGAATCGCAGCGCTTAAAAAACACGAAACCGGTAAAGACGGCTACGATCCAAACCGCGATGCAACCCGCCAGGAAATGCGCACGTTTGTCTGTGCACAATGCCACGTTGAGTATCACTTTGCCGGTGACGACAAAGTCGTAACCTACCCCTGGGCCAAAGGTCTGAAGGTCGAGGACGCCGAAGCCTACTACGACGAGATTGGATTCTCCGATTGGAAACACGGCTTTACCGGCGCAAACATGCTCAAAGCACAGCATCCTGAATTTGAAACCTACAGCCAGGGAACCCATGCAGCAGCCGGCGTTTCATGTTCGGACTGCCACATGCCTTATGAGCGTGAAGGCGCGATGAAAGTCAGCAATCATCATGTTCGCTCACCACTATTGAACGTCGCGAAGTCCTGTCAGACCTGCCACAACGTCGCAGAAGCCGAGCTGGTCAAGCGCGTCACCACAATCCAAGATCGCACCCAGGAACTGATCAAACGCTCCTCGGAAGCTCTTGTCGACATGTTGAACGAAATCGTCGCTGCAAAGGAAGCCGGCGCAACCGACGAACAACTTGCCGAAGCTTATCAAATGCAGCGGAGTGCATCGTGGCGATTGGACTATGTGTTTTCCGAGGGTTCACACGGCTTTCACGCACCCCAGGAAACAGCGCGAATTCTCGCCGAGGCCATCGACTTCGCACGCCGTGGTCAACTGGCTGCGCAAACCCTGCGATCAACACCAGCTCAACCGCTCACCACCAAACCCGCTCCCGTCGAGGGCGTAACCCCAACCGACAAGGCTCCGCCCTCACCTGCTCAAGAAGGACCGGGCCGCTTCTAACCCAAGACTGCGACAATCAAAAAACGCCTAAAAGTGTCAGAAACCCTTGAAAACATTGGGCCTGGCACCGCCTCAGAGACGGGGACCGCACCCGAAAACACGGAAACACGGAAACAAAACACCGCCTCAGAGACGGGGACCGCGCCAGCAATGGCGCGGTTTTTTGTCTTTTACG
>JBEBSM010000044.1:0-14781 GCA_040394315.1 Lujinxingia vulgaris | reverse complement strand
AGCTCCGAGCGCATCGCCTCGTCTTCTGCTGGGGTGGTGCCACGACGCCGTGTGCCCTTGATCGGCCGAGTGATGATGTGATGCTCCTCAACCGACAGAAACTGCTCCGGGCTGACCGAGGCTATCGTGAACGCGTTTCCCAAAACGTTCGCATTCAGGAATCCTCCATAAGCTCCGTTTTCATGCGTTCGCAATGCTTCAAAAAGCTCAAAACCACTCGCGCCTTCGTTTCCAGTCCACTGCCCCACGAAGCGCTCGGTGAAGTTAACCTGTTTTATCTCCCCGGACTTTATCGCATCGACACAAACAGCAACCTGCCGTTCGTACTCAGACGCCGAAACACAAAGACTCGCCCCACGAGAATGCCGATGATTTCGCGATACGCTCGAATCCGCCACGCTCAATGTTATGGGATCGACAGCACGCTCAATTGCTTCTCGCAGTACGCCATGAACGGCCGAATTCTCATCGCCAGTCAAATACCACACACCGGCCGCATGGTCGTAGCAGGCGGCGGCGTCGAATTGACCTACCCACAACAGCGGGACTTCCGACGGTTTGCGGGCAGCATTTACATCGCCAAGAAACCAGGCCAGCTCAAAACCCAAAAAACCTGCCAATCCGCCGTGAAAAGGCGCCTGACAGGTCGATTCGTTGCTCGGGAGCTGATTGTGTTCAGCCATCCACGCATGAATATCTGCAACGGGAAGTTTGGACGGTAACGCAACAAAAACACTGTCTTGCTCCGTCAAAACAGCGCTGGGCTCGCACAAAACGATTGACCACAGTGGCTTGCCTGTGGCCATTTTACCGGAATCAAAAAACACGACATTGTCGCGCTTTGTTTGATTCAAGTAGCGAACAACATCCATTGGCAGTGCGCCATCCAGCGATTTACATGGCATCAGCGGTTGTGCCTCAAAATAACTTCAACCCGGTCGTTATTGTCTGCGCTATCGGTATATCGAATTCGATCCTGGCCAAAACCTTCGGTCGTGATTTGACCTTCCGACACGCCTTTTCCTACGAGATACTCACGAACTTTATGCGCACGAAGCTGGCTCGTCGCCAGGTTATCGGTAGCACCGCCCTTTTTCTGCGTGTAACCTTCGATCGACACGCTGAATTCACTGTATTCTTTCAGTAATTTCGCCAGCGCATCCAGAAGTGATTCCGTATTGAACCGAAGTTCGGCACTCTGCGGCTCAAACAATCTTGCCATTACGATTCGAACGCCATTGTACTCGGTGATCGTGTACGGCCCGCCAAAGTTATTCTGACTTTCCGACCGGATCGACGCAATTCGACTTTCCGGCTGCATCTTACGTTCGAATTCCTTGAACAACGGTTCCGACGTCGCTTTGGCTTCCTGATACATGCTCATCGCATGCTCAACCTGCTGCATTGCCATCCCGGTTGCATCGGGTTGCGTTCTAACCATATTCCGAGCTGATTCAAGCTGCGTATCCGCACGATCCAACAACGCTTTTGCAAACTGGTCGGCCTTCAACTCAAGTGCCTGAGCACGAACTTTTTCAACTTCAGTAATGCGATCCTGAACCTGAATGACCGTCAACTTATTGTCGACCACAGCCGCCTGAAATTGATTTTGCGGCACCTGACTCTGGGCACTTAGTCGCTCTTGCTCCGAGCGATTCCGAACAGCTTCAGCGATCTTTTGCTCGAGTTGGTTTACATCGTTAACCAACTTATTTCGCTCACCATTGGTCGCGCGCAACACAGGATTGCCATCTTCAAGCTTAGAATTCGCCGCATCTAACCGCTGTTTTGCTTCAAATTGAGAGGCAACAGCAACGGCTGTACGATAACGCAACGTTCCCAGCACCGCGTATTCTTTCGATAACGAATCGTTTCGCTCGCTGTGCGATTCACGTGCAAGCCGCCGGAACTGCCGCGACTCTTGAAAGAATCGACTGGCCCCAGGTGTATTACTGATTTCCTGCGCTTTGGGATCCTGAAGCATACGCTCAAGCTCCAGAAGTTCCTCAGATTCCGGTCCCGGCTGACATGCCATCACCACGGACAGCATCAACATGAGCACCAGTGGTGCAACTAGCTTATAGATTCGTTTCATCGGTTATCCCCGACTTCATAATTCAAAGGGTTTAAGATTGCATATCTGATTCGTCGTACTGACCACGCGGTACTGACTACTGGCGAGTTTGTTGCAACTCTTTTTCAAGCTGCGTTTTCTTTTGTTGCAGCTGCGTGATTTCAGTCTCAAGAGACTTGATCTGCTCATTGAGGTTATGAAAGCTCACCTCTTGCTGCTCTGCCAACGTGTCAATATTGGCCGAAGCAACCATTACGCGGATCATATCCAACGCATACTCCACACGACGCAATCTTCGGCCGGTAGCATCCGCGTTGCCGTTAGCCAGCAAAACTTCCGCTTCCTGAAGCCATTTGTCCGTCAACGAACGATCCTTTTCAGCAACTCCGCTGCTATCCGCGTTGCCCTGCTCCGCGAGCATCGTTTTAAACTGTTCAATTTGCTGGCGATACCGCGCCGTCGGATTGGCATAAGCCGGTTCGCTGAACGCCAAAACTCCCGCGAACAACATGAGTACCACCACGATCGCTCTTGATTTCATTCCAACGTACATTGAGGCTCTCTCTAAATACTTTCGCCATTAACCAGTCTGCGTTTATAGCAGACTAGAACGTCTAGGTCAGCCGCTATAACGGCTCGACATCAAAAATGCCACTGCTTCGCGCGCACTTGCGTCACAATAACCGTATCGTTGCTTAAGATTCGCCAACGTTATCTCAACGGCATCAAGTTCTGCCTTGCTCAATCGCTTCTTATCGCTTTCAAAATAAGTGAGCATATTTTCAACGATTTTTTGGATCTGTCGCTGACGTTCACCAAAAAACGCAGCCTGCAGTCGCTCGAAAAGATTTGGGAAAATCGCAAGATAGTCTACTTTTGCGCCAGGATTATCAATCGAATAGGCACCGATCGACGTCATCAAGCTTTGACGAAACTCATCGGTATCCTCCTCGGTATTGATCGTTACTTCGATTTCGCGCATAAACGCTTCATCCGGCCTTTCATACGAGCTAGTGACCTTGTTGTAAACCTTCTCCCCTTTGAGTGACTGGCTTACATTGTCGATGTAGCGTGAAAAAAGATCGCGGTAGCGCTCTTCCTCGACCAATCCCATCGCGCTACGAATCTCCAGATCGATCATGTTTAAATATCGCTCACGAACGATCGTGATGAAGTAATCATGGCGATGATAATCGCCGTCAGCCTTTCTTTGTAAGAAGGGAAACACACTCAAATCCCGAACCAGTGATTCCAACTCATCGAATACAGCGAGCGGTGACAACGTGGGATAGTCATCATTCTGACTAGCATTCAGCAAAATCATCTTCATCTCGCGCGGACTCGCCCCGCGTCGGCCTTCATATTCTGAAGAGCTGTCGCCTTCGTCCATTAACTCAACGATCATCGACTTTAGCTCGCGTGCTCGTTCCGGTCCGATATTTTCCGGAACTTTGCCGCGCGCATACAAGTCCGCCTTTTCTAACGGCGTGAGTTTCATAATTACATCACGAATCGTATTTGAATAACCCTCCGCGTCAGGACGATTCAAACGCGTCAGCACAGCCCACAATGCTGCGACAAAAGTCGTATGTGGCGCGACACGCTTGACGATGCTCAGACTTCCAAGCTGCTCGCGATAGATTAAATCTTCGACCGTATAATCAAGCAAATAGGGAACGCGAACCAATTCTACCCGTCCTTTAAACGACGAATAGTCCGCCGTTTGCTTGTAAGCATCCAGATAATCTTCGTTTCCAGTCGCCATGAGCACCATATCCAGGTGCAAAATCCGGTTTTCCAGCGAAACTGCTGCCTTTTCACTGGTCGAGAGCAAATATTTATTGAGATCCGGATGACGTTTGAACAAGTCATCGTACTCGATCAAACCACGATTCGCGTCGACCAGATCGCCAAAAGGTTCGTACAATGTCTGATTTTGGAGGCTCGCTGGAAGCGCCGCCAGGCTACGATCGACCGTTAATTGACGAATACCGGCGTCCACGCGCATCTGGGGTTCGACCGTCACGACGCCCGTTCGATAACGTCGACTTATAAAAAACCGCTCTACCTGAACGTGCTTCAAGACTTTCTCAAAGTCGCCCTGATAGGCCGTCAAAAGAGCATCAAAAATCTGCCGACTCGTGTGGCTCAGATCGCCGCGCAAGATATAATCGCTGAGCGCAAACACATCCTGCTCGCTGGCTTCTTCTGTTTTCTTCTTACTCTTCTTTTCTTTTGGAACAATCGCGCGCTCAAAGGCTTCGCGCACCATGGAATGACGCTGTGCCTGCGGAATGAGAAGTAACGGGTGATCCTTCAAATCGCTCGGTACCTTTGCGTTGATCTCATGATCTTCCAAAAATGCGAACGTATCCAAAACAGAACGCTCGGCGGTCCGTGCACCACTGCCGCCAAACCCGATAGCAGAACCGGAAGCGATTTTCTCGTCCGGAAAAATCCAGCTAAACCGATACAAAGCCCCTTCATCTGTATGTGAATAAAACTCCAGCGCGCGCTGAATCATATCGACGAATGTGCTTTTTGCGCTGCCGTTAGGACCATGCAACAAAATCAGTTTGTTGACGCTGCCCTCGCGCACAAAATTATCGAGCAGTTTGAACACGCGTTCTTGCGCACGCTCCTGCCCGACAAGCCGGCCACGTCCCCCGTCAAACGCGGCATCGAACAGCTTATAATGGGTAACTTCGCCCCACACCTGTGGTTTGATTTCCGTACCAAAATATAAAAAACAGTCCCGAATATACTGCGCTGCATTGCGCGCGTAGCGTTGAGGATGCTCCAAGAAAGCGTCCAAGAACTCCTGCATACTCATAACTCGACGAGTCGTTTGAAAGCTATTTTCGACTTCGGACGTCACGCGGGACAATAAGTCCTGACTGTTCTTCATCATGGTCGACTCTACTCTTCATCAAGATTATTTACGTATCCGGTCATTCCGGAATATTCGCTTGGAATCCCCAAAAACAAATAATTACTCTGGACTCCCCTCAACAGCTCGAACTTTTACGGTAACACTTTCACCACGTAGGATTTCGCAGCGCTCATCATTGCAAACACTGAAATCAGCTATCGCCTTAACGTCGTAGTCACCGGCCTTCGCCACGTTGAGCACCAACGGCACCGTCGCGCGCTCTTCCGTCAGCGCAATCTCACCGCCGCCAAAACTCGTTGTCGAAAACGATACAGATTCCATTTCCTGCATCTCGATTTTCCACGGAAAATCGAGATTTATTTTCAAATCCTTGCCAGGTTCAATCGCCAGAGCCACCTCTACGGGCGTACCCGCTGCCACCGAATCTTGATCGATGCGCACGGTATACATCCCCTGTTTCGATCGTTTCACTGCATTTTCCGAGGCACCCGCTGCGGCCGATGGTTCAGCAACAGCCATCCGATCGTTGCGATCACATCCGACCGTCGTGAACGCGAGCAAAACCAGGCCCACTCCAATAACAGTGCTCATCCTGCGGTTCGAACCAAATATATTACGCATATCCATCCTGAATTTGTTGATTTTTTTCAGTATAAGCCCAAAGTGGTTGCTTACAAGATTGAATATCTCGCTCCCTGTGACAACAGCTTTTTACCCTTCTCTGTTCCGAATCACCTGGTTTCTTCGTCGGAAAGAACAAAAAGCCAAATTTCACACGCGCTGAATACAAAAGAGGAACGGTATATAAACACCGTTCCTCAATAGAAACCTCAACAACACTATTATCTGCGTTTCGCGCGATGTCGCGCAACTCGCAAGCTACACGAAGATCGTATCGGCTTATTAGTTGCCCATACTGGATTCTTCCGGAGCCAGCAGGCTGATCCCGACGAACGTTCCAATCGCGACAAGACTGACGCCAGAAATCGTCGCAACGGTCTTCCATGTGCTGAACTGCTTGACATCGGCTCCCGAAACTTCGTTCATCGGCAACAACAAGTCGTACTCCGGTGACACAAGCTGGGATTCGCTCATTACGAAGTTAAACGGCGTAACGCGGTGCAATGCGCCGTCGGTTGTCCGCACGTTCAGAGCGTTTGCCGTTGAGACTGGCACCGTCGTGCAACCATCGGCGCGGGGGGCGTCCGAGGTACTGGTGGCGTCCGTAGCCTGAGCACCTGTGGTAGCCTCAGCGGCTTCGGCCCACTGACTGCCATGCAAGTCCACCGAGCGATAAGCGCTCTTCGTGCCGGCACAATCGCCAAGCACTTCCACGACCTCGCGCGGCTCTACAGAGCTCTCCAATTTCGCAAGTTCTGTGGCACTAATGAAATAAGTATTGTAGCAAGCGAACTGAGTGAATGAGATAACCAACATCAGTGCAATAATTTTCTTGTTTCTGAGCAACATTTACTCCCTCGTACTCATATGCAAAACTTCGCAAGGTCATTTACGCCCTTAAGCGTGACGCATCCTAAAGATTCTTCTAATTTAGTACAACCCAAAATTGAAGTTCACCTCTCATGCACACATTCAGGTTGATTTCACTGCAATTCGCGATTCTTACCGCGTTGTTGACGCCCGCATTTTCGGCGCACGCAAACCAGGAGCCCACTCCAATGTTGGCTCAAAATGGCGTGACAACGGATTCGGGTCAACAACATTTTAACGGATCGTTTGTAGAGTACGGTATTCGCAGCGGTCTTAGCTCACTGAAACAAAGTGAATTGAGCGACGCCTGGGCACTCGATGCCGGCGTCCGCCATAGCTTTCCGATGTATCTGGGTGACACACGCGTCGCCTATCGCTACGACAATATGTCCGGCGACAACACGCAAATCTCACTTCACGGAATCGGACTTACCTTCGGGCTCCATCCGTTTTATCTCGCTCTGCTATCGAACAACCTGCTCGGCCATCTTTTTGGCTCACTGCATGCTGAACTCGGCGTCAGCGCTCAATATGCGCTATTCGAACGCTCCCAACAGGGTTCTCAAGCTGCAAAAGCCGTTTCTCACAGCGATCTCGGACTCGCTTGGAGCCTTGGTGCCGGTTTCGATTTACCTCTCTGGAACCCAAATCACGGTCACTCGCCCTGGCTAAACGTCAATTATCGCTACAAAACCGGTAAACTCGATCTGCCTGACAACGAAAGCCTTTCACTGGGCGGACACACCATTTTTGTCGGACTTAGCTGGCGAGTAAATGGATTGATTTTGTGACGTCCGCCGTTGTGTGCGCTATGGTTTGTCACCCGCTGAATTATCAGCTCAATTATGCATCCTTTCAATCCGGACACCCACAAAGATGACGATCCAATTCAAGCCAACGACCTTCATCTGCCTCATCCTCGCGACGATCGCGGTCACAGCCTGCAGCTCCACAACACCACAGGCCGCCTCACTTCCCGATAGTTCGCAATCGTCTGCGCTCTCGAACGAACCGGCCGACCCTGGCACGCAAGCAGAGCCTAAAAACGCCGTTGCAACCCCGGATTGCACCGAGCCCGGCTGCGATCCCATCAAAGATGCCTACGAGCTGCGCGACGCCGGCAAATATGACATGGCTGCGGCCAAATTCATCGAAGCAGCCGAAACGCCGTCCGATTTATCCAATTTTTTGTATCAGCAGGCCGCAAGCAGTGCGCTTGAAGGATCTAAAAACCTCGAAACCCTCCAACAAATTTTGGCCAGCGGCGCGTTCCAACAAGGATTTCCCGGTTCAGAGTTCTTGCTAGCCAAAATTGAAAGTCTTCTCAATACGTCCGAATCTGAATCGGCGCTTCCCGCCTCCGGAACCGCTGAACGAGCGCTAAAAAATGCGCACGCCGAAGAAGTCTGTAACTGGCTGATTCCAATTTTGTCGACAGAAGCTACGAAAGAATCAAAAAGCTCTGCAAAAAACGTTGCGGAAATTGCCGATCATGCGTTCGCTTATTGCCTTGACGACAGCCATTCGGAAACCATCCTCAAACTTGCAAAAAAACCTTCTAACCACGCCATCTTACGACGTGCAGAGGGCTATTTTTCCCGCGTTCGCTTTCGCGATGCAAACCAGCAAATCGAAGCCATCAACACCGCAAAACTCTCGAAAAATGAACGCTGTGAACTCGATTTTCTGACCGCACGAACTGTCGTTCGCTTACGACGCATCAGCGATTCCAATAACAGCTATCAACGAGTCATCGATAAATGCACCGATGATTCCAGTCAGGGCGCAAGAATCCGCAGTATGTATGCGCTCGGCCGCTATTTTCATGACAAAGATCAGCTCGATGATTCCCAAAAACTGTTTGAAGCAATTCTGACAGAATATCCCACGTTCAGCCACGCAGATGACGCCCTGTTTTACCTTGCTCGCATTGAGAGAAAACGCGGAAACACCAAGAATCAGCACGACTTACTGGCCCGAGCGCTGCGTGATTATCCCGACGGTGATATGACGCACGAAATGGTCTGGGAAGTTCACGAATCGCTTGTTCGCACCAAGAAATACCAGGAATTTATCGATGCGATCACAAAACTAGAACTGCCCGAATATGACAACCAGTACTTTAGCCAGGGCCGCCTCGCGTACTTTCTTGCGTTCTCCAACTTCAAACTCGGCAAAAAAAGCGATGCCTTCGCGTACTGGCAAAGCGCCTGGAACAAATACCCCTTTAGCTTTTACGGATATCTCTCGAATTTACGCCTTCGCGAGAACAATGAGCCCGTCGCCCCACTTTTAAAATCCCTTCAAACCGACGAACAAGCCAGACAACGCGCGCAGCAAGTTCAATGGTTTGACGACGAGCAATGGCAAGCTACCGGCACGCACAAACTCGCTGATCTTCAACAATTCGATGCTGCCTGCGACTTCGAAACCATCCGTCTTCGGGCCGTACCATCAACTGATACTGACAAATGGCGCCTGGCCCACCTCTGCGATGCCGCGAAACGCTATCCGCTGAGTCATAATATTGTACGTCGCCAGATCCCCGGAAGCCCCTGGGCTCACCCACAGGACGGCGTTCTCGTTCGCTGGCAACTAGCCTGGCCCAATCCCTTTGAAGCAAAAATCGCCGCTGTCCACACCGCTGAAGCTGCTCAGTGGGACGGCCCGACCGTTCACCGCGCGTTTTCGACATCCATTATGCGCGAAGAATCCAGTTTCATCGAAGATGTTACGTCCTGGGCCGGCGCGCTTGGCCTCATGCAACTCATGCCAAAGACCGCACTCGATCACGATCGTGATATCGATGGCCGCGCAACGCCTGAGCGTCTGAAAACGGCCGACGTCAACATTCGCGTCGGTGTCGACCATATCTTTTCGCTCGCCAAACGCTTTGACTCGCACCCCGTCTTGATGGCCGCCGCCTACAACGCCGGCGGCGGACGGATCTCTGGCTGGCTCAGAAATCAACCGAACGACGACATCGCCCTCTGGGTCGAAGACATCCCGTATCTGGAAACGCGCGACTACACCAAACGCGTCATCGGCAGTTATGCCGCCTATCAGTGGCTTCTGGACCAAACAGCGCTGGACACTCGTCCCGCATTGCCCGCACGCCTGTAAACACTGCAGTTCCCGCCGACTATTGTAAATCACCGTCGGCCAGATTCGGCGCCTGTGTGGACAATAAAATCACGTCCACCAACTCACCAAACGCAAATGGTTTTTCGACATAATGCGAAAAACCATCTTCCAAAATCTTCTCACGATCCCCAGGCATCGCATAGCCAGTTAACGCAATAATCGCACTATTTTCATATCGGCGAGTTGCTCGTAGGGCGCGTACGGCGTCACTGCCGTTCATGCCGGGAAGTCCAATATCCATGAATATCACGTCAAATTCATGCTTTCCGGCCGCCAAAAGCGCGGATTCTGCGTCCGCACACACCGTCACCTGACAAATCTCGCTAAGTTGTTTTTGCACCAGCGTGCGAATCGCGTCGTTGTCTTCGACCACCAATACGCGCAGTTCCGGATCGATACTTGCTATCTTTTGACGCAACAATTCATCGTCGGCCTTCGTATTGTCTGGCTTCGGTTGCGTATCCGACTCGTCATCGTCGATACGTTGTAATTTCACCGTAAATGTCGTTCCTTCCCCATAACGGCTCTGCACGTCGATGCTTCCGCCAAGCGCGCGGACCAGTCTTTGCGTAATTGCCAGTCCCAGACCACTCCCTTTGCTCGCCCCTTCCAGCCCAGATTTCTCCTGTGAAAACTCTTCAAAGATCTTGGAAAGAAATCCCGGGCGAATACCAATTCCGGTATCGCACACCTTCAATTCCACCCAGTCGCCATGCGCGCGAAGCTCAACCGTCACGCCGCCTTCCTGCGTAAATTTCAACGCGTTTCCAAGCAAGTTGGTCACAATTCTTGTAAAAAACATCCGATCCGCGAGTCCATAAATGACCGGTTCTTCCGCCAGAACCGACACGTACAGATTGCGCTCATTGGCAAGCGGCCGAAGTGACTGGACAACTTCTTCAATGGCCTCTACCAGATTGATTTTTTCTAAACTCATCGCCACGCCGTGACTCTCAAACTGAGCCAGCAGCAATACTGAATTTAGTGTTTCGGCCAGGCGCGTGCCACCACGCTCGATCATCCGCATAGAATCCCGAAACTCCTCGGGGACTTTTTCGGCCACCATACTCGCCACGCCTAAAATACTGGTCAATGGCGTTCTGATTTCATGACTCATGCTGGCAAGAAGTCGGGATTTCAGACGTGCTAATGCCTCGGCATGTTCTTTTGCGCGGCGCAGTTGCGTTTCAAGTACCTTGCTTTCGCTCACATCACGGATGTTGAGCAAAATTCCTTTCACACCGTTGCAATCCAACAAGTTTTTGGCCTTGAGCGCCAGATAGCATGCACCGGCCGTCTTGTGCGGAAATGAAAACGAGAGCGTCGCCACACTCCCTGGCTTGTGCACAAGCTGGGTAAACTCGTTGCGCAAGTGGTGCAATTCTGAGGCGGGAAGAAAATCGAACAACGGACGCCCCAAAAGATCGTCTGCCTCGTAACCAAGAACCTCTTTGGCCGACGACGAAATATAGGTAAAACGCCCCCGTGCGTCGGTAATCGCAATGACATCAATCGAGTTTTCCGTCACCGCCCGAAAACGTGCTTCGCTTCGCAACGATGCCTCACTTTTCAACAAACGTGTGCTCAGTTCTTCTGCACGCTCAATCCATTGTTGACGCCGTTCCAGCACTTCACCGCGATCAACCGTCCAGGTGCAGAACACTCCCTGGATTCCGCCACGCTCTCCCACCAACGGCACTATCGTCCAGCTCACAGGCAGTTCATCGCTCAGCAACAAACTCTCATTCGTATGCGAATCCCCCGTCCGCATCACCGTCTGAACCGGCGTTCTCATCCATTCCCACAACTTTGGAATCGACCGCTCGGCCGGCTGCCCCAGAACCCGTTGTTCATCCAGATTTCCTATCCGCTCTTTAAACGCATCATTGAAGAAAACGAGATGGGAATTACTCCAAAAAACGATGCTCGGATATGGCATGCTCAAACACATATTGACCGCATTGAGCAACAAGTCTGGCCACTCCGCCGCATGCCCTACAGGCGTAGTTGACCAGTCAATCACGCCAACGCGCTGCGTAATCCTCCCATGATTTGTCAATCCCGTTGGCATACGCTAACTCTGCTCAATCCTCTCGCACGGCGGGCCGTTAACCGACAACTTTCAAGCCCTTTGCCTTCAAACCTAAGCACCACTGACCCAATTTTCACGCTCCCCTCTCAGCCGCGACAATCCACGCCGCCAAACTCTTTGAGAATTCTTCTGGCATTGCGCTTTTCTTAAGGCACGCTTCAGATTTTTTCGATAAGCATACATTCTGGCACGCACTCCACCGCAATTTGATGTGCCGCTCAGTCAGATTTCAATAGAATGTTCACAACCAATTACTGTTTTTCGAAAGGGTTTTCGATGTCTACCGGTATTGTCCATCTCCATAACTTCCTCCGCTGGATCATCCTCGCGGCTGCCCTCTACACCATCATTTCCGCCTACATCGGCCTGGCTAAAAAAACCGAATACACCAAAGCCAACCGCATTGGCGGCATCGTATTCACCGCCAGCCTCGATCTCCAACTCTTCGTCGGAGCCGCCCTTTTCGGCATCAGCCCCTTCATGAAAGCCGCCATGCAAAACATGAGTGAATCCATGAAAAACGGCGACGTTCGCTTCTTCATCGCCGAACACCCCTTCTTGATGATCACCGCCATCGTCATTGCCCACGTCGGCACTGCACTTGCTAAACGCGCACCTGATTCACACTCAAAACACAAAAAAACCGCTATTTTCTACACCATCGCGCTTGTCCTTTTACTCGCTGGAATCCCCTGGGGCCGCCCACTTTTCCCTGGCATGTAAAACCCGGATAATTTCCAACAAAAAAGCCGGTGCACTCATGTGCACCGGCATTTTTGTTCTGTTCATCCACGCATATTCACGAAGACGAAGCCAGGAAATTAACCCGTATTACGCATACCCGCCGCAACACCATTGATCGTTATCAAAAGCGCATCACGCAATCGCTCGCTATCCGGCGTCTCTTCACGAACCCGCCGCAACAACTCAACCTGCAACATATTAATCGGATCTACGTACGGATTTCGTACTGCAATCGAGCGTTTCAATACCTGATTGCGCTCCAACAACTCCTTGCGCGAAACCAGCTCGAGTACGCACGTAACCGTTTGCTGATAGCGCTCACGAAGCTCCAGGCCCAGCGGCAACAACGCCTCCGAAACCAACACCTCGTCATACATCGCCGCTATCCGCATATCGGCCTTCGCTAAAACCATCTCGATCAGATCAATCGTCGACTGGAAAAACGGCCATTCTTTATACATGGCCTGCAAATCATCGGAGCGACCACGTTCGGCCATTTCCGCAAGAGCAGCGCCCGTGCCAAGCCACGATGGCAACAAATGCCGCGTCTGCGTCCATGCAAAAATCCACGGAATCGCACGCAATGACTCCACGCCGCCACTCTTTTTACGTCGCGCCGGCCGGCTTCCAATATTCAGATCCCCCAGCTCGACTTCGGGCGTCGCCGTGCGGAAATAATCCACAAAACGCTCATCGTTACGAACCACCGCGCGATACTCTTCGCACGATACATCCGCAAGTTCCTGCATCAACGCGCGCCATTCAGGCTTGGGACTGGCCGGCGGCGTCAACGTCGCCTGCAAGGTTGCCGTCGTATAAAGCTCCAACGTCCTCAACGCAATCCCCGGCATCCCGAACTTCGCCTGAATCATCTCGCCCTGCTCCGTTACGCGCAGCGAACCGTCAACCGAACCCGGCGGCTGTGACAAAATCGCCAGATACGTCGGACCACCGCCGCGACCAACCGAGCCGCCGCGACCATGAAACAACGTGACCTTCACGCCCACGCCATTACATGCAGCCACGATCTCTTCCTGACCACGATACAATTCCCAGTTCGCGGCCACGCGACCTGCATCCTTGGCTGAATCCGAATAACCGATCATCACTTCTTGATGATTGCCGATTTTCTTGCGATACCAATCAATGCTCAAAAGCTCACGCAACACCTGGCCGGCATTTTGCAGATCGTTCGCAGTCTCAAACAACGGAACAACCCTGAGTTCCGCCTTTACGCCAGCATCTTTCTTGAGCAATTCCACGGCCAGAACGTCCGAAGTCGTCGCTGCCATCGAAATAACGTACGCGCCCAGCGATTCCGGCCCGATTTCAGCCGCCATCTTGAACGTTTCCAGAACGTCCGCAACCTCCGCATCGACCTCCATTTCTGCAGGAATCAACGGCCGCGGGTTTTTCAGCTCACGTACCAAAAACTCAACCCGCTTTTCTTCCGACCATTCCGCATACGATCCAATGCCAAGCGCACGCGTCACCGCATCAAGCGCCGCAGTATGACGTGGCGCTTCCTGACGCAAATCAAGCCGCATAAACCCGAGGCCAAAACACGCAAGCCGTCGCAAAATATCCAGCAACTGCCCGTCCGCAACGCGTGTCATTCCGGTTTCGCGCAACGACCGATCGATCAACAAAAGCGGCTCAAGCAACTCTTCGTTGCGAACATAAATCGCGCGCTCATCTGGCTGATGACCACTCAACCGAACCTCGATATGCTCACGCGTTGCCGCAAGCGTCGCACGCACACCGCGCAACAACTCGCGATACGGCTCTCGCACATCGCCAACCACCGCACGCAGCTCCGCGCTACACACTTCCATACTCAATTCACGACGCAACTTATCGATCACGTCATGAAACAAATGCGCAGCCATCCACCTGGACAACAAAACCACTTCACGCGTCACATCCGGCGTCACGTTCGGATTGCCGTCGCGGTCGCCACCCATCCACGAACCAAACCGAATCGGCGCAGCATCCCGCGCAAGCGCACGGCCCGTATGGCGGATAAGCGCGCGGTCTACGTCACGCAAAAATCGCGGAACCGCATCCCACACAACGTCTTCCAGCACCACCAAACCCGCCCTGGCTTCGTCCACCGGCGAGGGCCGCGTTCGGTGAAGTTCGTCGGTTTGCCAGACGACGGCAATTTCTCCGCGAAGCTCATCAAGCATCAGCTCGCGCTCCATCGGCGTCAGATCCTCCCGATCCTGCTCGCTCAACAACTCCCCGATTCGATTGTACTTTTGTTGCAACGTACGACGCATCACCTCGGTCGGATGTGCCGTCAATACAAGCTCAACCTGCTGCGTAGAAACCGCGTCATAC
>JBEBSM010000043.1:0-14889 GCA_040394315.1 Lujinxingia vulgaris | reverse complement strand
GATGATGGGTGACATTTCGCCGGCGGCCAATTTCATGGTGCCGTTGCTGAGGATGACGATGTCGTCGGAGGTGATGGTTTCGGAGCCGTCGCTGATGACAAAAGCGCCCTTTTTGTTGGTAGTGTTGTTGCTGGGCTGGTTGTTGGCTGTGTTGTCGCTGTCGGAATCGCCGTTGTCGCAGGCGGTAAGTGCGAATGGGGCGATGAGAAGGGCCAGGGCGATGGAGAGGAGGCGGTTGGTGAAGTTAAAGTTTTGGTTGAACATGGGTGTTCTCCAGATAATCAAAAAACATCATTGATGGGTTAATTAAGGAATCGGTGGTGTTGCGATGGTGTGATGTTATCTGGGTTCAACGATAATGGAACCGTTAAGTTTGTAAACTTCGGTGTCTTGTGTGTCGGTGTTGCGGAAGTGTCCGTCGTATTTGACGGTAATCGTTTTGATATTGTCGCCGGTATAGATGATGGATTCAAGATCGAGGATGCCGGATTCGGCAGTCACGTTTTTGGGAGCGCCTTGTAGGGTGGTGTCCTCGAGGGTGAGGGTTGCGGATTTTGTGTTTTTGTCGACGCCTTCAAGGGTGCCGACGAGGTTGTAGATGCCGGCGGTGATGGCTTTGCCGGGTGTGTCGGTGATGTCGAGTCGTGCGGTGATGTTGCCGAATTTGGCGTCGGCGTTGGGGTATGCCCATCCGCCGATGATGGTGGCGGTTAGAAAGCCGTCGGGAACGTTCATAAACGTGTTGGCGAGTGTGATTGTGTCGTTGGTGGCGACGACTTCGGGACCGTGTTCGATGACGATGCCGCCTTCGTTTTTGGGTGTAGATTGTGCGGCAGGTGCGACCTGAGAACCATTGCTTTCGCAGGCGGCAAATGGGAGTGCGGCGAGTGTTAGAGTGAGCAAAATAGCGGTGGTGCGAAGGATTGGGGTGGTTTTTGGGGTGAACATGGATGACTCTCCGGATAAGTAAAAATCTATCAGGTTCGTTCGCCTGTGTTACTCGTTGCACTATTAAATGTACGTTCGCGCGGGGGGCATTGTTCCTTTTTGTTTGCTTTGGGCGGGTTTGGGGAGCGATGAGAAAGGTACGCGGTGTGGGTAAGGTGGGGGCATTTGTGGCAGATACAGTGCAATTTGTGGTGTCTGGAAGAGATATTCAGATGATTTGACCCTAAACAGGGTTCGCTTTAGTATGAAAGCGTGTGAATATGACGAATTGACGCAGTTTGACTTAGCCAACGTTCAATTGATTATCGGATTATCCTTATGAATAAGATGCGTGTTGTTCAACTACTGCTTCTGGTGGGAATTGCGGGAGGGCTGGGTGGCCTGAGCGTCGGGTGTGTAGGTAGCGAGCCTACGCCTGCTGACCTGGGGTTTGTGGATGACCTGGATGCGGGCGCTGATGCCGATGATAAGGATACCGGTGGTGATAAAGGCGATACGGGTGGTGGGAAAACGGATGTGGCTACGCCGGGTGATACGGGTCCGAGCGGCGATGCGGGTCCGGGTGGGGATACGGGTCCGATCGATCCGAACTGCCCTGAGCGGACGATTCCGAATCCGGGTGCGAAAGATGCGCCTTGTTTGCCGGCGGATGGTGGCGCGAGCATAAGTGTGTTTGTTTCGACCAGTGGTCGTGACAGTAATCCGGGAACGATGGCGATGCCGAAAGCGAGTATTGCTGCCGGGCTTGAGGTGGCTGCGAATGACAGCACGAAAAAGTGGGTTTTGGTGGGAACGGGCGTGTATCATGAGAGCATCGACCTTGCGGACGGTGTGAATGTGGTGGGCGGCTATGCGTTTGATTGGAAGCGTGAAAGCCGTCAGCGGAGCACGGTTCGGGGTGGAAATCCGACGATCAAGGGTGTGGGGATCGATAAGCCGACGCTGTTGTCGAATCTTTTTGTGGAACCGACCGAGATCGTTGAGCCGAGCAATAGTGTTGTGACGGTTTATCTGGCGAGTAGTCCGGGTGTTGAGTTGCGCGATCTGAAGATCGTGGGTGGCCATGCAGGGACGGGTGCTGGTGGCGCGGCTGGGGTTACGGGGACGGCTGGTTATACTGGTGGGAAAGGCGCGGATGCGCCCAGTGGCGGAACGTATCCGAGTTGTAAGAATAAAAACGACAGTGATCGGCCGCTGCCGGGCAATGGTGCAGCTGCGCCGTGTACGTATGGCGTAGGTGGTAAGGGCGGCTTGTCGGGACTGGGTAAGTCCAGTGGATCGAGTGGATCGGCCGGAGAGGGTGGCGCAAGCGGTGGTGGGGGTGGTGCGGTTGAGACGCCTGCTCCATCAGGCAGCAATGGCGCAAGTGGCGCGATGGGCGAGGGTGGTGCCGGTGGCGCTGTGGGTGGAACTTTTGAGGGTCTGATTTGGCGAGGAAATCCAGGATCGCCAGGTGGGGCAGGGACTTCCGGTGGTGGCGGTGGTGGCGGCGGCGGTGGTGGTGGGGACAACGACAGTGGCGGAACATTTAGTCGTTGCCAGGCATGGGGTGGTGCTGGTGGTGGCGGTGGATCGGGTGGTTGCGGTGGCGGCAGTGGTGGTGCTGGCCAGCCGGGCGGAGCGAGTGTGGCGCTGATGTTGATCGATAGCGATGCGTTGGTTGAGCATAGCGAATTGGTTGGCGGTCAGGGTGGTGCTGGCGGTGCTGGTGGCGAAGGTGGTGCCGGTGGAGCAGGTGGTGCTGGCGGTGCTGGTGGCGGAAATGAAGACGGTAGTGGAATAGGTGGCACTGGCGGCAGAGGTGGCAACGGCGGCCAGGGTGGACCTGGTGGTGGTGGCGCTGGTGGGCCGAGCTTTGTCATTTATAGTAATAAGACGTTGAGCCGACCGATTTTGAACACGCAGATGGTGATTGGCGCTGGCGGGCGTGGTGGCGGTCAGGGAACGAGTAAGGGCGCAGATGGTGCTGCGGTTGAAGAACAGTTTGGCGAGTGACTTTTCGGTTACTTTAAGATCGTCTTACTATCGTTTACTGGTTTGGGGATGATTTTGGATTGATGGCGAGTGTGAAAAAGCCCTTCCGGCCTGTGGATTTACAGGTGGGGAGGGCTTTTTTGTTTGTGGTGGGGAGAGGGGATTATTGGAATTTCTTTTTGAGGTCGGCGAGGTCGTCGCTGACGACTTTTTTGGATTCCATTTTGTTGAAGATTTTTTCGAGTTCGGCGCGGCGTGGGTCGATGAGGTCGTCGTCGCTGGTGGGGGTGGATAGTTCGCGGATGGCGTCGATTTCGGCTTCCATGCTTTCGATTTTGCTGGACATGCGGTCAAATTCTTGGAACTGGCTGTCGGTTTGGAATACGGGGTCGTATTCGGTGGGGGTGCGGGAGGTGGGTGCGCCGGTGGTGTTGGAGGTGGGTGTGGTGGTGGCGGACTTTTGTTGGGTGCGGCGGCGTAGTTCGGCGTCCCAGGCGGCTTCGTTTTGGAGGTTGGGGCGGGCGGTGGATGGTGGCAGGGCGGAGGTTGAGGCGCGGATGCGGCCGCGGGCGCTGTCGAGTTTCATTTCGAGGGCTTCGAGTGCGCTGCCGATGTCGCGGGTGTAGGCGCGGTGTTCGTCGAGCTGTTCGCGGAGGTTTTCGGCTTCGCGCAGGGCTTTGTTTTTGACGACGAGTGCTTCGCGGGCGAGTTGTTCGTCGTTTTTGCGGAGGGCAAGCATGGCGCGCTCTTCCCATTGGTCGGCGCGTTCGCGGACGGCGCGGATTTGCTCGATCAGGCGTTTTTCGGCGACGCGTAGTTCGATTTGCTGGCGGCGGGCGTCGCGTAGGCTGGATTCCATTTCCTGGAATGTTTTCTGCGCGGATGCGTCGCCGGAACGTCCGCTAAGCGCATCGTTTAAGTTGGAGCGAATGAGTAAATTCAGGCGGTTGAGAATGGTCATGACGTCGTCCTGTGGTCATCAATGATGGGCGTATGGGCGAAACTCAAGGTGGTTCGAATATACGTCATTGCTGCTCAATCGCCAAAGAGGTTCAGGTTTGGGCATTCAACTTCGGGTGCGGGCTTTGGTTGTGGTTTGGGTGCTGGCTGGGTTTCTTGTGTGGCGGGTGCAGGAGTCGTGACCGGTACAAGCACGGGTGCAGTCGGTTTGTCGTGGCTTGTGACGCCGGGGCCGGTGAGACTGTCGATGGAAATCTCTTCTCTGGCTGCCCATTCTGCGGATTTTGGGCTTCCGAGGTAGACTGCGCCGTCGAAAAGGCGGCTGTAGTCGGACCATTCGGCGTCGGTGCGGCCGTTTTGTGCAGCCTGGTTGCGGATGTTCCAGCTCATGGCCATGCGGCTGTCGATCATGTCGATTTCGTGCAAAAGCATGGCTTCTGGGGTTCTGGGAAGTACGGGTGAGCCGTATTCGAGGTGGCCGTGGTGGCTTAAAACCAGATGTTTGAGCTGGGTGAGCATGTCGTCGTGAAAGGCCGGTGTGGTGCTGGCGGCGATTTCGTTGATGAGTTCGACGCCCTGGACGATGTGGCCGAGTAGTTTGCCGGGTGTGGAGTAGGAAAAGGAGCGGGCGTAGTTGAGTTCCCAGCATTTTCCGAAGTCGTGGACCACGCAGCCAGCAAGAACAAGGTCGGGGTTGATGAGGCCGGGGTAATAACGGCGGTAGTGTTCGCACAGGCCGAGGCCGACGCGGGCCATGGAAAGTGTGTGCTCGATGAGGCCGCCGACGTAGTTATGGTGATTGGTGACGGCGGCGGGAGCACTTGTGAACAAGCGAGTGCGTTGTTTGTCGGCGAATAAAACGTCGAAAAACCTGCGTAATTCGGTGCTTTTGAGTTCGGTATTGAGCAGATCGCGGAGTTGTTGAAGTAGAGCTTCGGATTCCCACCTGGAGCTTGGGAGATAATCGCTTAATTCGACGTTCTGGTCGGGTACGATGGTGAGATCGTTCAAGGTAATTTGGAGTTGGTCGCGAAATGAGCTGACCCGGCCTTTGATCGAGATGAAATCATCGACTTGAAAGCGGGCATCCAGGTCGAGCGCGTTGTCCCAGGCGCGTGCTTCGATGGTGCCGGTGCGATCACTCAGGGTGATATTGAGGTAGGGGGCGCCGGTTTTGGTTTCGCGCACGCTTTTGTTGGTAACCAAAAACACGGTGTGAACAGCGGAATTATCGCTCAGATCTGATACAAAAGTTTTTGTCATTCATTGAACCATTATTAACGGTAGACCCCGAAATTATTGTCATGGACTACGATTCGATAGATTAAAAAGCGTTCGTTCCGTATTGTTTGCGACGCTAACACAGGTGCACCGGTCCTGCTAGATTATGAAAAGATCGTAACGATGCAAAACAAACATGGTTTGCATGGTGTTTTGGATGAAAGTGATGCCGACCGATGGTTGTGAGGTGTTCGTATGAATGAAGATGTTCGATACGAATGCCGAAAATTTGAACAAACGCTGGCACGTGGCACAATACCGTCGCTGGCGCAGAGTGTTTCGGTATTTTAGCGACAGCGCAAATGTAAATTATATCAGGTAATGTTGTGAGTGAAGAACACGGCTCTCGTAAAGATGTTCATGATACCTCGCCGTCTTTCGGACGACCTGCAAAGGGTTCGGAGACTGGTGGTTCGGTGGGCTATCATCATGAGATGGCGACGTTGCAATCCGATGAGCCGCGTCGTGTGGCGGCGGGTGAAGTCAAGGTCGTAAAGATCTGCAAGGCGTGCATGGTTTCGCAGTCCGGAGGTGGCGGATTTTGCGTAAAATGCGGTGCGGAGCTGGTGCCGATTCGGTCGGTGCGTGACTCTTGTCTGGGGGAGATCGTTGGCGGGAAGTATAAAATTGTCGAGCAGATCGGCAGTGGCGGCATGGGCGAAGTGTATCTGGGGATCAATGAACCGCTCGGTCAGCGGGTTGCCGTAAAGTTTTTGAGCCGGAAATTCGCGGCTGATGAAGCGATTATTATTCGTTTTTTGAACGAAGCACGCTCGTACGCGAAGGTCAGTCATCCGAATGCGGTGACGCTGCTGGAATATGGGCAGCACGATGATGGCGCGCTGTATTTGATTACGGAATATATTGAGGGGAAAATTCTTGGTGACGTGATCAAGGCTTCGGGGCCGATGTCGGTGGAACAAATCGTGGCGATTGCGACGCAGTTGTGTAATGTGCTGTCGGCCGCGCATAAAGAAGGCGTAATTCATCGCGATTTGAAGCCTGATAACATCATGTTGATCCAGGAAACGCGTGGTCGTTATGCGGTCAAGGTGTTGGATTTTGGGATTGCCAAGATTCTGGATGACGATCATCACCATTCGTCGCAGATGACGGAGACGGGTTCTATTTTTGGGACGCCGGAGTTTATGTCGCCGGAACAGGCGCGGGGTGAAGCGACCGATGGTCGCTCGGATCTGTATTCTATTGGAATCATTTTGTTTTTTGTGACGACGGGGCGTTTGCCGTTTCGTGGGAAAAACAAGTTTGCGATTTTAAATCAACAGCTTAACGATCCGCCTCCGCGGCCGTCGGAAGTGCGTGATGATGTTGAAGTCCCATTCGCTTTAGAAGAAATCATTTTGAAGTGTTTGAGTAAAAAGCCTGGCGAGCGTTATCAAACGGCAGATGATCTGGCGGTGGCGTTGGAGGAAATGCTGGCGGTTTTGCATGGCATGAAAAGTGCGACGTCGGCTGCAAAAGATGTGAAGTTGTCGCCGGCAAAACCGAAGGTGGTAATTGAGGATCTGGCCGTGATTCCGGCAGCGGCGCTTGAAGACGAGATGAGCGTTACGCTGGGTGTTGTACCGGAGGCGGATGAAGGTTGGAGTGATTCTTTTGCGGGTTCAAACAGCGCGCATGATGATTGGGATAGCCAGCTTTCGGCAGGGAAGTCCGGTAAAACTTTTCAGGGCGACGATGCCTGGGAAAACAGGTGGGACGATGCGGCGGATGCGCATGTTCTGGATGTTGAGGGATCGTCGATTGGGAAAAAGGCTGCGCTGCTGGCGTTGGTCGCGTTCTTGTTGGTGGGTGGCGGCTGGTATGTAACGGATGGCTTTCGGGCGGCTCCGAACTTTGAGAAATCGGTTCAAGTTGAGGAGCCGGTGGACGTCGTGAGCGGGTTGGATATGGAATCGCTGGGCGGCGTTGCGCGGATGATTGATGAGGGGGATCTGGAAGCAGCGCATCGGTCAATTCAGTCAATGCAGCCGCTTTTTGTGACGCCTGAGGATCGTGCAAAGCTTGATGTTTTGGTTAAGCGGCTACAGTCTGCGGAGAATCTGGAAAAACGTGTGCGTGCCGCGATTCAGGGCGGACAATGCGATGAGGCGGATCGGCTTGCTGGTAGCCTGGCGAGTGTTTCGGCAGGGCTTCGGCGAACGATGGATGGTGGGTTAAAAGATTGTCGTCGGCCGGTAAAGGCGATTCCAGCGAGCAAGCCTGTTGAGCGGCAGCCGGCGGTGGTGACACCCAAGCCGGTTGTGAATGTGCCAAAGCCTGTGGAGGTTGCGAAGCCGGTGGAGGTTGCGAAGCCTGTGGAGGTTGCGAAGCCGGTGGAGGTTGCAAAGCCTGTGGAACCCAAACCCGTACCTGAAACATCCGATGCTCCTGCGACATCCGGGGAGTCGGACGAGGAATCTGATTCGGGTATGCCGCGCAAGCCTGAGGATTCCGATGAATTGTTGGATGATGGGATGGTGTTGCCGCCGCGTCAATTATAGACGGTTGACGAAACGCGCAGATTGCAGAACGCACGATGAAATGATAGACAATTTTGTTCATGCGCTACGAGTCAGCAATTTTACGACTAAGCATTGTGCCCTTTGTAGCCCGGTCGATCTATTGTGGAACGCAACGCCAGTAATTCATGTAATGGAGTAACATAGTGGTTTGTTTTCAGTGTGGGAGTCCAATTTCCCCTCAGGCTAGTGCCTGCCCAAACTGCGGTGCGGCGCAGCGTTCTGTCGGTAAACGTTTGAACGAAAGCGGATCGCAGGGGCTGCGTCGCATGACGATGGAACTCAAGGCGATTGACATCAGCGGGCAGCTTTTTCCGCCTGGCGAGGTTGTGGCAGGTCGGTTTCGACTTGGGGAAATGATCGGTCAGGGACCTTTTGGCCAGGTTTTCAAAGCCCACGATACGCTGGCTGATACGGATGTCGCGCTGAAGGTGTTTGCGCCCGATGTGTTGCGTAATCCGATGGAGCAAGAGCGTTTTTTGAATGCAACGCGCTCGGCTCGTGCATTGACGCAGCGCAATGTTGTGCGAATTCATGACAGCGGTGTCCATAAAGATCATGCATGGATTTCGATGCAGCATTTGGAAGGCTTGAGCCTTCGAAAGTTGCTCGATTTACGTAAAGTAAAGGGTGAGGGATTTTCGCTCGAAGAAATCGAGCCGATTATCGGTCAGATTACGCTGGCACTTCAGCATATTGGTCGTGAGCGTCCTCATGGCAATTTGAAGCCAGAAAACATTGTTTTTCTGCCAGATCTTATCAAAGTGACGGATAGTTATATTATCGCGGCAATCGCGCCGGATATTTTCCGTAATCGGCTGGAAAAAAGCGCTTATCTGGCGCCTGAATTGCGCATGGGAGCGGATGGTTCTGATGCGCGTTGTGATGTGTACAGCGTCGGACAAATCATCGGCGAAATGTATTATGGTGATGTGAATTCTTCGAGTGCGCCGATACGCAATGATGCGCTGGATGCACTTTACAAGCGTGCAACGGCAGCGGATGTCTCTGCGCGCTATGCAAGTGTTGAACAACTGGCTGAGGATCTGGGAACGCTGCTGGATACGGGCATGCTTTTACAGATGCGTGAGCATGGCGTTGTGGTTCCACCGGCGCCGGGAGTTTCGGGAGGTGGCGGTCGCGTTGCGCCTCCCTTACCGCCGATGAATTTGGATACGAGCGTAGAGCCTACGATTTCGGAAGAAGACATCGCGACGTTGGAAGTTCGGCGAGACGGTGCGAATCGTCCGGTCGTTGCTAACGATCCGGAACTGGGTGATTTGCTCGCTACGATTGAGGCGGATCGCTCACAAAAGCTTCCGTTGTCGATGCCAGAACGGCTGGAATCCAGAGAAGAGTCGGGGCGGGTTACGACGGTGGTTGGTGTTGGTGCAGGGTCTGCGTCGGGCGCTCAAAAAGAGACGTCGCGCGGTCCGATGTTAATGGCAGTGGCGGCCGGTGTAATAGCGCTGATTATTATTGCCATTGTTATGATGAAAAAGCCCGAGAACGAAGTGGTTGCGCTCGGTGATGGAACGGCGACAACGGGTGAGCGAGCGGCTGTGCAACCGGCTGATCAGGCGATTGCAGAATCCGAAAAGCCCGCGGACCTGAGCTCAGCAATGTTGGCAGCAAATGACGTTGTGCTTGGAAGCACGCTGTCTAAGAGCGAAGAAGAAGCGGCGGCTGCAGCGGCTTTACAGGCCAAAGAGCTAGAAGATGCTGCGAAACAGGCGGAAGCTGCGGCCGTGGTTGCAGAAAATAGCGGAAGTTCAGCAGTGGCACCGACGGTAGCGGATCGTGGTGCGCGGCCAGCCGATACAAGTTCGACAGCCAGCGTTGCAACGGGAGCTCCGGCGCGTGATGCTGCTGCAAAGCCGCCGGTTGTGAAGGAACCTGCTGTGAAAGCGCCTACGGCAACTGCGGAAGCTCCCAAGGTCGCTCCCGGTAATGGGTCAGATTGCCCGTCCGGTATGGTTTTGATTAAAAGTAAGAAAGGCAATTATTGCGTTGATGCTTACGAATATCCAGGCAAAGGCTCGACGCCAAAGACTCAGACGTCCTGGTTTGATGCTCGTAAACAATGCATAAGCCAGGATAAGCGCTTGTGTGGGTTGGCGGAGTGGAAACAGGCATGTGGTTCGAAATATCCTTACGGATCGACGTTTAATCCGGATAGCTGCAACACGGCAGACGAAGATGGATTTGAGCGAAGCCTTGCAAAAGCTGGTAGTTTTTCGTCCTGTCGCTCGCGCTCCGGTGCGTTCGATATGAGCGGTAACGTGCATGAGTGGGTTGAAGAACAGCGTGTGGCCGGTGGCGGTTTTGATAGTGATGAAACCGTTGCGTCGTGCGGCTATTCCTCTCCGAAGGCGGCTGGTTCATCAAGCGGTACGATTGGATTTCGTTGTTGCGCAGATGCTCAATGAGCATTTGAGCATTTGAGCTGAGCTGAAGTCGTCATGAAACGGTCAGGATAATATTCTGGCCGTTTTTTGTGTCTGCAGGCTATCGAAAAAGAACAAATATTCAGTAAGGGGGTTGCCATAGCTTTTAAGGTGCTAACTATCTGTGCTCCTGCGTCGGTATTGGAATTTTTTGCTTTGAAACGAGTGAAAAACGCATCGTTTTCATTTGGTTAGCTATCAGGCCTGCTCGATTCGTCAGCCTGAGTATTAACAGAAAAGCATTCATGGAGACACATCATGCTCGATCGGTATACGCGGCCGGTGATGAAAGACTTGTGGTCGGAAGATCGAAAACTTCGCGCGTGGTTCGATGTCGAATTGGCGGCGGTGGAAGGCTGGGCGCGCACGGGCCTGGTTCCTGGTGATGCTGCAGCCCATATCGCAAAACTCGCCGTATTGGATTGGAAGCGTGTGCGCGAGATCGAAGCGATCACGCATCACGATGTCGCGGCTTTTGTGCAAAGTCTGGAAGAGTCTGTCGGCGCTGATCATGGCCGGTGGATTCATTACGGACTAACGAGCTCGGACGTTCTGGATACGGCTTTCGCGATGCTGCTGCGTGATGCTGCCGATATTTTGCTTGCCGATATGGATGGGGTTCTAGACGCGTTGCGACGGCGAGCCTTTGAATTTCGGGACACACCGATGATTGGTCGAAGCCATGGGATTCATGCCGAAGCCACAACCTTTGGTGTTGTTCTGGCGATGTGGTTTGACGAAATGAGTCGTAACCGCGTGCGGCTTGAGCGCGCACGAGAGGCCATCGCGTTTGGAAAGATTTCGGGCGCTGTAGGCACGTTTGCGACCGTGCCGCCGGCTGTTGAGGCCTACGTGTGCCAGAAGCAGGGTTTGCGTCCCGAGCCGGCGGCAAGTCAGGTGATTTCGCGGGATCGGCATGCGGAGTATTTTTCGGCGCTGGCATTGATTGCGTCGAGTATTGAAAAAATTGCGGTTCAAATTCGGCATTTACAGCGCACGGAAGTCGCAGAGGTGGAAGAGCATTTTCGTGAAGGTCAAAAAGGCAGCAGCGCAATGCCGCACAAGCGAAATCCGGTGTTGAGTGAAAACATTACCGGACTTGCGCGCACCGTGCGTGGATACGTCGTGCCTGCGCTTGAGAACGTCGCATTGTGGCATGAGCGCGATATCAGCCATTCTTCGGTTGAGCGCGTGATTGCGCCGGATGCGACATCACTGCTTGATTTTGCGCTGGTGCGACTGGCTAGCATGATCGATTCACTGGTCGTTTACCCTGACAATATGTTGAAAAACCTTGAGCGTACGCGTGGGCTTCCCTTTAGCCAGGCTGTGTTGCTGGCATTGATAAGAAGTGGGCTATCCAGGCAGCAAGCGTACGAAATCGTTCAGGAATTGGCGATGCGCGCGTGGCAGGAGAATCTCGACTTCGAACAGCTACTTCTCGATGATTCCGCGGTTGGTTTGCACCTTTCTACAAAGGAAATCAGCGATTGTTTTGAGCTTCGATTAGCTTTGCAGCACATTCCGTCTATCTTCGAACGTGTATTTGGAAGCGCAAATCTCGAGCGTAGCTAACGCTGGATCCTGAAGAAGGGTGAACAAAATGCATGGCGAACAGATCTACGAAGGAAAGGCAAAGCAGCTGTTTTTGACGAAAGATAAAAACACACTGATTCAGCGCTTCAAGAACTCGGTCACTGCGCTAAACGGTGAACGGATGTCGGAGTACGCGGGTAAGGGAGCGGTCAATAACGCGATATCAACGTTTTGTTTTCGACGGTTGGAGGAGGCAGGCGTACGTACCCATTTCTTGAGTCATGAGAATGCGACCGATATGCGGGTACAAAGACTGGAAATGATTCCGCTGGAAATCGTCGTAAGAAATGTTGTTGCGGGCAGTCTGGCAAAACGCACCGGACTTGCAGAAGGTACTGAGGTATCGCCAGCAATTGTCGAAACGTATTTCAAACGCGATGATCTTCAGGATCCAATTTTGGCCGACACGCATGTTTTTATGCTGGCTATCTTGCGATCTGAGCAGTTGGCGGACGTAAAACGACACGCATTGAAGGTGAACGAGACGATGCAGGCGATTTTTCGCGATGCAGGAATGCTTCTCGTCGATTTTAAGCTCGAGTTTGGATGGGATACGAACGAAAGACTGGTTCTTGGCGACGAATTTAGCCCGGACACCGCCCGGTTGTGGGATATCAAGACCGGAAAAAAGCTGGATAAAGATGTTTATCGCAATGATCTTGGGGACTTGATGGACGTCTATCGAGAAGTTGCCAGACGTCTGGATGTATCAATTCCAGACTAATCGGGCTGATTTGAGTTGAGGCAAAAGGCTGTTCTTAACGGGAGAGCGTCATCATGCAACGCGCAAGAATTGTGATTCACAACAAAGCTGGGGTTTTCGATGCCGAAGGAAAAGCTATTCAAGATGCGCTAGCCCGGCTGGGTTATGAAAACGACGGCATTCGCGTTGGAAAAACCATCGAAATTTGTGTGAGCCGTACAAATAGAGACGAGGTAAGAGCCGAAATCAATCGCATGTGTGAGGAGCTTCTCGTTAATCCAGTGCTTGAAGATTACAGCATTGAATTTCTCGATGATGAGTAATGGAGCCATGAAATTTGCGATCGTGACCTTTCCTGGGACCAGTGGCGATGAAGATTGTGACCGAATCGTGCGAACTTGCCTTGATGCGCAGGTGGAGCGTGTGTGGCATGGCGATCATGAGCTGCCGACGGTTGATTGTGTTATTTTGGCGGGTGGCGCGTCGTATGGCGATTATCTGCGACCGGGGGCTATTGGCGCCCGAAGTCCGGTGATGGAGAGCGTCGCGAAGTTTGCCAAACAGGGTGGTTCCGTCCTTGGTATCGGAAATGGCTTTCAAATATTGCTTGAACGCCATCTTCTGCCTGGAGCCATGCAGCGGAATAATCCGATGCGTTTTTTACAATAATGCTCAATCAAGGGTCTGTACTTCGATTGCCGATTGCATGCGCATGGGGACGATATTTTATAGATTCGGACGGGTTAAAATCACTGCACGATAATGACCAGATCGTATTTCAATACACGAGTGCGGATGGAGAAATCACGGATGGTGTAGATCCATACGGTGGTATTTCCAACATCGCAGGCGTTTGTAACGTGGACGGCAATGTCGTTGGACTCATGCCGCATCCCGAACGAGCCTGCGAAGAGTTATTGGGAAATATCGATGGATTAGCGCTATTTCGCTCGGTTTTGCAGGAAAGCGCATAGAAAACGTCTGTTTCACACTTGAGAAGGCAATCATGAACGCGTCGGATCAACGGCAAATCGCAATTTCTCATGGGCTGACTGAGGATGAGTATGACCGGGTACTTAAAGCGCTGGGCCGCGAACCCAATTTGACTGAGATTGGTGTCATCAGCGCAATGTGGAGTGAACACTGCTCTTACAAAAGCTCTCGGCAGCATCTGGCGAAGCTACCGTCGAGCGGGCAGCAGGTCGTGCACGGACCGGGGGAGAATGCGGGTGTGGTGGATATTGGCGGCGGCTTGGTCGCAGTCTTTAAAATGGAAAGCCATAATCACCCGAGTTATATCGAGCCTTACCAGGGCGCAGCGACCGGCATCGGCGGAATCTTGCGCGATGTTTTCACGATGGGCGCTCGCCCGATTGCCAGCTTGAATAGTCTTCGGTTGGGTGAGATTTCGTATGAGCGAACGCCGTACTTGCTTCGTGGTGTTGTCGAAGGTATCGCCGACTATGGCAATAAAATGGGCGTTCCTACCGTTGGCGGCGAACTGTCTTTTGATGCGTCGTACAATGGCAATATTCTGGTGAATGCCTTTACGGTCGGGGTTTGTAAAAAGGATGAGATTTTTCTTGGTGTCGCAAGTGGCATAGGAAGTTCTGTGTATTACGTCGGTGCGATGACGGGGCGCGATGGCATTCACGGAGCATCCATGGCCAGTGAGCAATTTGACGAGGACAGCGAAGAAAAACGGCCGGTGGTTCAAACAGGCGATCCTTTCCGTGAAAAAGTTCTGCTCGAAGCGTGTATGGAGCTGATGCGATCCGGTGTCGTCATTGGGATTCAGGATATGGGGGCTGCTGGACTGACCAGTTCATCCGTAGAAATGGCGGATCGTGGAAAGCTTGGGATACGAATTGATGTCGACCAGATTCCGGTCCGTGAATCTGGGATGAACGCGTACGAGATGTTGCTGAGTGAAAGTCAGGAACGAATGCTGATCGTTGTGAAAGACGGCCAGGAAAGCACTGTTGCGCGAATTTTTGAAAAATGGGAGTTGGCGTGGGCTAAAATTGGGGAAGTTATTTCGCAGCGGAGTTTTGAAGTCTACGAACGCGACGCGCTGGTTTGTAATTTGCCGATTTCCCTGCTGACATCGGATTCTCCCAAATATGATCGCCCGCGTGCTCGGCCCGGCTATCTGGATAGTCTTCCAGAACTCACCCCGAGCGAGCTGAACCTGGATTCCGATGAGGAGCTGGCGCAGGTTTTGGTCGAGCTACTTGGCAGTCCTAACATTTGCTCGCGAGCAGCGGTCTACGAACAATTTGATACCGGAGTTGGCAATCGTACGCTGATTGGTCCTGGCGAGTCTGGCGCAGCGGTAATTCGAGTTCTGGGGGCTGACAACGGACTTGAACGGTTCATTGCAATCACTACGCACTGCAATAGTCGTTTTTGCTATCTGGATCCCCGAGAGGGCGCAAAGCTTGCAGTTGCACAGTGC
>JBEBSM010000042.1:0-14913 GCA_040394315.1 Lujinxingia vulgaris | reverse complement strand
TGATTTGTATAAAGCTGACCTGAAAACAAATTACACAAAATATGTTGCACACCCCGCGCCAACCCCCACCCAACATCATCAAACCACCCCAAACCCGCTCACGACCGCCTGTTCACCTCTCCAAACCACTTAAAAAGCGCTCACGACCGCCTGTTCACCCCACCAAACCACTTAAAAGGCGGTCGCGGCGGCCTCCTAACCAGTCGAAACAAACAAGCAAGCCGCGCAAAAGCCCCGGTCGGCCTTTCGATAGGTATCAAAAGGCTTCGGCGCTGCGCTCCCGGGCAACTGATAGGTCCGGCAAGCGGCTGGCGCTTGATAACAAGTGGTTCAAACTACTTGTGGGGGGGTGGCCAGCGAGTCTCACGTAGTTTCGTGGGGTCCACGACTCGCCGGCAAGAGGAGAGAGGTTATTCGACGTCTTCGGTGACGGCGCCCGCAGGCTCCTGAGTGGTTTCCTCGGCTTTCGGCTGCGAAGCGTTGGCGCGGCTGCGTGCAGCCTTTGCTTCCGCGTCGTGCATGTCGGCGAGCAGGCGGCGGCGGATGGTGGCGTCAAAATCAGAGAAATCGAGCATGGTCAGCATGGCGTTGACGGCCTTGATCCAGCCCAGGCGAGCCTGGTGCAGCTCGCCGGCGGAAATGCCGTCGTCGGTGTCGTGGGAAATGCGGTTTCGCAGGGCGTTCATATCACCGATCCGTTGCGACGACTCCAGCCAGCTATGGGTGACCGTGGAGAGGGGCTGGCCCTGAATCATGATCGTGTCGCAGATGGCCTGCACGTCCGGGGTGAATTGCTCCCGCGCGATTTTGCCGTTACCGGCCTGCTCGCGATAGCTGCGCTGCACGGCCGAAAGCCCGAGCGGAAACAGGGTGTCGCGCGCGGACAGGAGTTGTTCGCGAGCATCGGGGGCATCCGCGATTTCAGCCGCGCCGGAAAGCATCATGTAGATCCCACGGAGTTTGCGGTCGTGGTAGGCGTCCTCCGTAGTAAGATTCTGGGTTAAATCCAGAACGACTTTCTCCACCGAACCAAGGCGTTTCTGGGTCGTCAAAAGCGTGTTGTGCGCCTTCTCGATAAGCTCGAGAGGGTGTTTAAGTGCAGGCTGAGACTCAATCAGTGCCCGATCCTGTTGAAGCCATTGATCGGTAACCTCAATCATTGCCGCAGCGTTCAAATCTTTGAGCGCCATCTTTTCCTCCAGGTCTAACTCCCCGATCGTTCAAAGGTCACCCATCCACGGGCACGACATCGCGGACCTGCCGCAATAACGATCATTACAGGAGCATCAACATATCGGCTTCGGACGACATGGCTGAACTGCGACTCGATGGAGGTGGACCCCGAGTGCCATTAGAAGCGTGCATGTAGTTTCAAGGCATGAACCAGATCTTGTCAATGCCGATTGCGCCCCGCGCCTTTTCTCGACCGCCCCCCAATCCCCGCTAGCCAATTACCCCACCCTGTATAGGATAAAACCCGACAACCCAACGTAACCCATCACCACGAGGAAAAAGCGATGACAGACATCTCCAAAAAGATCGATAGTTTCGACCACGCCGCGCATCTTGAGCGCGCTTTTGAGCTGGCCCGCGAGGCCGGTGCACGCGGCGACGGCGCGTTTGGGTCGGTCCTGGTGCGCGACGACAAAATCATCATGAGCGACTCCAACCGCATCGTTTCCGAGCGTGATATTCGCCGCCACCCAGAATTGCATCTTGCGTACATGGCTAGCCAGAAGTTTACGCCCGAGGAACGCGCAGAAATGGTCATGTATACCAGCACCGAGCCTTGCCCGATGTGCGCCGGCGGCATGCGCGCCGCCGGCTTCGCACGCGTTGTCTACAGCGTGGGAGCCGACGAACTCACCGCGTACACCGGAAACATACCAACCGCGCGTGCCGACCAGATTCTGGCCGGCGTCACGGAAGTCCAGGGCGGCGTTCTCAACAACGAAGGGCGCCGCGTTCACGATGAGTATACGCGCTAAATGCTACAAGCCAGACATCAGTGCAAAGGCCGCCCACCCTCAAAAGTGCTCTTTGCCTGACCCCTGTGTTTCCCCTCACAAAACTCTTCCACCATCTTACGACAAAAAGCCGGCAGATCTTTCGGATTACGACTCGTCACAAGTCCCTGGTCCACGACGACTTCCTTATCGACCCAGTTCGCACCGGCATTGATCAGATCCGTTTTAATCGATGAATACGACGTGAGTTTTCGACCCTGAACGACATCCGCCTCGGCCAGCATCCATCCGCCGTGACAAATCGCAGCGACTGGCTTTTGTTGCTCAAAAAAGCTGCGCACAAACGCAACAGCCTTGTCGTTCATGCGAAGAATATCCGGACTCATCACACCGCCCGGGATAAGAAGCGCGTCGAAATCCTCCGGCCGCGCCTTATCAATCGCCAGGTCAACCTCAAAGCTGTCACCCCAGTCACTCCCACTCCACGCTTTGAGTTTCTCGCGCTTCAAACTCACCACAACCGCCTCGCCGCCATCCTTCTTAATAGCCTTGATCGGCTCCTCAAACTCACTTTGCTCAAACCCCGCCGCCACCAACACCGCAATTTTCTTACCTTCCAGTTTCTTTGCCATGATCATCTCCTGATATGTCAGTAATTATCTCGGACAGCTTACGTCCGGACCAAATCTGAACACATCTGAAGCGACTTAAAGCCCAACACTTCTTCTAAAACCCCTCGCAAAGCCGTCAACTTATACACTTATGAATCAGGCTCAGAACTTTGAAGGCGACCGCCCTTTGCACTGATGTCTGGTTCGTAGCAGTTAGCGCGTATACTCATCGTGAACGCGGCGACCTTCGTCGTTGAGAACGCCGCCCTTGACTCCTTTACCACAAAACACGATCACCTTTGCGCCATTCGCAGCGATAACAAACAGGCCATTTGTTGGATTCTGCCTCTAATTGTGGGGTTGGCCCCTTCTGTCCCTGAGAGAGAATCCAGACCACTAAAGACCCCGGCGTGCTTGCCACGCCGGTGAATCAGTTTGGCAAGCTAGACAACACGCCCCACTAAAGACCCCGGCGTGCTTGCCACGCCGGTGAATCAGTTTGGGGAGCTAACGTGGTCTTTCCTTGTGTTGACGGCTATAAGGCCAGTCCAAACCACACCCCGACCTCACCCCACCATATTCACTTCCCGCTCCAACCCAATCCCATAGCGCTCAAAAACATCCGCAATGATCCGCTCCGACAACGCAAAAATATCCCCACCCTTCGCGCCACCGTAGTTCACCAACACCAACGCCTGCTGTTTATGCACCCCATAAGCCCCGAACGTTTTGCCCTTCCATCCCGCCTGATCGATCAACCACGCGGCCGGCACTTTAACCAGCCCATCATCCACCGGATAACACGGCATCCCCGGATACCTTGCCGTCAACGCCTCGTACTGCCCCCGCCCAATCATCGGATTCTTAAAAAAGCTCCCACCATTCCCAATCTCCGCCGGGTCCGGCAGCTTCGATTGGCGAATCGCAATCACCGCATCACTCACATCTTTGATCGTCGGCGCCACCACACCCCGCGCCGCCAACTCATCCTCAATCGTCCCATAACTCGTATTGAGCACCGGAGATTTTGAGAGCCGAAAACTCACCGAAGTAATCACATATTTCCCCCGCAGCGCCCGCTTAAAAACACTATCCCGATACCCGAACTCACATTCATCCGCGCCAAACGAACGCAACGCACCACTGCTCAGCTCAACCGCTTCCAACGACTCAAAAACATCCTTAATCTCCACCCCATACGCCCCAATATTTTGAATCGGACTCGCCCCAACACACCCCGGAATGAGCGACAAATTCTCCACGCCCCCCAGCCCCCTTCCAATCGCGTACAACACAAAATCGTGCCACACCTCGCCCGCCCCGACCTTCAAAACAACCGATTGATCATCCTTTGCAACCTGCTCAACCCCCTTGATTTCATTGCGAAGCGTGACGCCCTCAAAATCCCGCACAAACAACACATTACTGCCCCCACCCAGGATCAGCACTTCGCGCTCACCGACTTCCACGAGCAATGCCCGCAGCTCATCGACACTAGAAAACGCCCCAAAATACCGCGTCCGCGCCTGCACCCCAAACGTGGTCAATGCAGCGATATCTATATTTTCTTGAAGCTTATTCATGATGACTTTCGGGGTTTTGGGATTGTCCAACAATGCGATATAGACTCAAGAATCGCCACTGCGTTGCTATACAAGACGCACCCCGAACCTACAACGCCCCGCTTTGACAACACCGCCCCGTTCTACCCACTGCTCTACCCACGAGAAATCCCCGATGCGCCCGACCGAATTCCTCCAAACGCTGCCATTCTCACAACTTGAAATCGGCCTCATCGTCCTGCTGATCGCCACCATCGTCCTCGTCCTCTTCAAACTCTTCCGAAGACGGCAAACACGAAAATCACGCTTCAACGCCACCGGCTGGACCCTACTCGTCGACGGCAGCAATTTCGCCCACCGCACCACAAACAACGGCTCCACCAAAGTACGCTTACATCACCTGATGGAAGTCCTGAACCTCCTCGAACACCACTTCAAAAACGCCGACATCAAGGTCTTTTGCGACGCCAACCTGCGCTACAAACTCAACAAAACCGACCAGCGCAAATTCATCGCCGAAGTCGAACAACGCAAACCCCGCTTCCACGAAACCCACGGCAAATCCGCCGACGACGTTCTCCTGCAATACGCCCGCAAACACAAAAAATGCATCATCGTCTCCAACGATCATTTCTCCAAAGACGACGAACCCAACCTCCGCCTCGGCACACCACTCCTCAAGCTCAACATCTCCCCCCACGGCCCCCGCCTCCCCCGCACATTCGACCTCTTCCGCCCCCCCGCCCAACCCTTCAAACACTCCCCCACACCCCTGCACAAACTCTTCTAACCCCACCCACCCAACGACACACCTCCATTCTTATTTGTATATTTCCACATCTATAAAGTCACACACCAAACATGTAAATCGCAGGCCCGCCAGGCCAGATACCGACCGATAAACCGATAACCGGTATCATCCCGAACCACTCCTCTCACCCCCTCGCCAACCATGAAAACACTCATGACCCGCGCGCTCCTCTTTATCATCACGGTTTGCATACTCATCCTGGACCCGATCAGCATGACTTCCGTCCATGCACAACCACCAGATAGCTGCACAAGCGCCGCGCATTGTTTTCAGCTCGCGAACGATGCCCACACCGGCCGCACCGGTAAGCCCGACTACCCGAAAGCCGCAAAACTCTACGAAAAAGCCTGCGACAACGGCCACGCAGTCAGCTGTTCCAACCTCGGCATCATGGTCGATAACGGCACCGGTGTCCCAAAAGACAGCGCCCGCGCAGCAAAATTCTTCGAGAAAGCCTGCGACGCCGCCAACGCCAGCGGATGCCATAACCTCGGCATTTTGTACAATGCCGGGCGAGGCGTCGAGCAGGACAGGGCACGCGCAGGGAGGCTCTTCGAGAAATCCTGCGACGCCGGTCATGCGTGTGGATGTTACGACTTCGCCGTTGTACACAATCTCGGCCGGGGAGACTTCGCCCAGGACAAAACCCGCGCTGCAAAATTCTTCAAGAAAGCCTGCGACGGCGGCCATGATAGCGGGTGCAGCAACCTCGGCTCGATGTACGACACCGGCCAGGGCGTCATTCAGGACAAACTCCGCGCTGCCACATTGTTCAAAAAAGCCTGCGACAACAATCATGCAGTCGGATGCTACAATCTCGGCCTTTTGTACGACAACGGCGCGGGCGTCGCTCAGGATAAAGCGCGCGCTGCAACGCTCTACAAGAAATCTTGCGACAACGGCTATGCCCCTGCGTGCAACAAATTCCAACCAATTCCCAGCAGTCCCCCGCAAAAAACCAGGAAACTCCATGACCTAAAACCCACCCCCAGCCCACCGGCCTCGAACTCAAAAACTCACCCCCCCTCCACAAACTGTTTTAATACACCCGCCCATCCTCCACATTGACACGCTCTCTCATTTTCATTTGAATACACTCACCGCCAACGCGTCCCACGCCGCACAGGTGATTCGCCGACCGCATCATGCACCAAACATCCTAACCAAAACCTTGGAAAGCCCATGGCCCGCGCGCTCCTCTTTATTCTCACGATTTGCATACTGATTTTGGACCCAATCGGTATGACTTCCGTCCAGGCGCAACAAGAGGAAGCGCACACCCAACTTCCACCCATCGACCGAGCCGCCGCCAGAACCAAACAAGGCGCGCGCGACCTGGCAATCGTGATTGCCGTCGAAAACTACCACAACCTCTCCGGCATCCCCGGCGCCGTCCAAACCGGCATGGACTGGAAAGTCTTTTTCTCCGAACACCTCGGCCTCGGCGAAGAACGCGTCCTGTTTTTGAAAGACAACGCGGCCTTCCCCGCCAAACTCAAGCGCGAAATCCCCGAATTCTTGAAGAAAGCCGACAAAACCGGTCGCGTCTGGTTCGTCTTCATCGGCCACGGCGCGCCCTACCAGGCGGTCGAAGGCACTGCGCAGGTTTCCGACGGCCTGCTCGTCGGCGTCAACGCCATGAACGACACCTACGCAGACTTCATCGATGGCTCACTCCGAAAAGCAGACCTCGAAAAGATGCTCGCTGCCGGCAACCAGAAACAAACCGTCATGATCCTCGACGCCTGCTTCAGCGGAAAAACCCCGTTCGACCAGAACCTCACCGGCACCCAGGCCGTCATTCCCACCCGATTGTTCTCCAAAGTCAAAGACCAGGACATCGTGTTCAGCGCCGCCGAATACAACGAAGTCGCCAACCTGTTGCCAGGAAACGTCACCAAACGCCCCGCCTTTAGTTACGCACTGCTCGGCGCATTCCGCGGCTGGGCCGACCGCGACGGCGACAAAAAAGTAACGCTCCTCGAAGCCGAAACGTACGTCCAACGCATGCTTCTTGGCCTGCAAACACCGTCCGCTACCGTCAAAGACACCGCCGTCCGAAAGCAAACACTCGTCGACAACGCGCCCGAATCCGATCCCGGCGCAACCGCACTCATTCAAGGCATCATCACCGGCGCCAAAAGCTACGCCACAAAAACCTGCGACACCAAAGGCAAGGTCCGAAACGCCGACACCCAGGGCAACTGCTGCTGGCCCGGCCAGGGTTTCAGCACCGCCTACAACGCCTGCGTCGGCTCGCCAATGTGCCCCGACGGCACCAAGCTTGGCGACAACGGCGAGTGCCAAAAGGCGACCGGTGAGCAAACGTACGCCGGCTCGGTCGATCAAGAGGAATGCACGAGCGGCGCGCGCTGCACGCAAATCGGCGACGACGCCTACTTTGGCCGCAGCGGCAAACTCGATATCAATAAGGCTGCCAAATTCTACGAAAAAGCCTGCGAATTCAGTGATGCCCGCGGATGCATGAACATCGGTGTCTTGTACGAAAACGGCCGTGGCGTCGCCAAAGACCCGGCACGCGCCGCGAAACTCTACGCCGAATCGTGCGACCTCATGTATTCAGACGCCTGCATCAACCTGGCTGTGATGTACGACAACGCCCGAGGCGTCGCCAAAGACCAGGCACGCGCGGCCAAACTCTACGAAAAAGCCTGCAACAACAACGCTCCCCATGGATGCGCAAACCTCGGCTTTTTGTACGACAACGGCCAGGGCGTCCCGCAAGACCAGGCACACGCGGCCACACTCTACAAGAAAGCCTGCGACGGCGGATATTTCCGTGGATGCTTCAACCTCGGCGTATCGTACGAAAAAGGCCGCGGCGTCGCGCAGGACCACACCCGCGCGTTCAAACTCTACGAAACAGCCTGCCTCAAGGGTAATACTCCTGCATGTTATAACCTGGCTGTTGCCTACGACAACGGCCAGGGCGTCGCTCAGAACAGCGGCCGCGCAGCCCAACTCTACGACAGAGTCTGCAACCGCGATCATGGACCTGGCTGCTACAACCTCGGCGTGTCGTACGAAAACGGCGAAGGCGTCGCTCAGGATAAAGCGCGCGCGGCCACGCTCTACAAAAAAGCTTGCGTCAACGGTTACGCCGCGGCATGCAATAAATAATATCCGTGCAAGTCAAAACACGCCCAACGTTCCTTCACCGTCTTCGCGGCAATTTTCCCCAGCACTCCTTTGCCCGAAACGGTGTTGCACTTGCACTTGCCACTCCCACAGTTTTCCTGTTCTAGTACCCCCAAACGTTCCCACCCAAACCCACAGGAAACTCCATGACCCAAAACACACCCCAGCCCACCGGCCTCGAACTCAAAATCCCACCCGTCGCCGTCTTCATCATCGCCACCCTCCTCATGCTCGCCACCCGCGCAATACTCGCCCCATTCGCCATCCCAGCTACCATCCGCATCGCCATCCCCATCCTCTGCCTCATCCCCGCCGCCATCGTCGGACTCGGCGCCGTCCGCTCCTTCGCCCGCGCCAAAACCACCGTCAACCCCACAACACCCGGCGCCGCCTCCACCCTCGTCACCACCGGAATCTACGCCCTCTCCCGCAACCCCATGTACACCGCCCTTGCGTTCGCACTCCTAGCCCTCGCCACCTGGCTCGCCAACGGCATCTCCCTCCTCATCATCCCCGCTTTCATCCTCTATTTAACCCGCTTCCAGATCATCCCCGAAGAACGCGCCCTCACCCAGATCTTCGGCGTCGAATACAAAGCCTACCAACAAAAAACCCGCCGCTGGCTCTAACCAAAGCAGTCCACACCCCCCTCCCCCCAAACAAAAAAAGACCCTGCACAATCCGAAATTCTCGAACCGTGCAGGGCCTTCTCAATCCACCCGCAATATCACAAAATCAAAAAACTCTATTTCAGGTCGAAAATCAACACATCGGCCTCACCCTTCGCCTTGATTTTCAAAAGTTCCTCATCAGAAACCGCCACACCGTCGCCTTCCACAAGATCATGCCCGGCAAACTCAACCTCGCCTTCCACAACCTGAATCCATGCGTGCCGGCCTTTCGCAAGCTCGACGCTGACCTCATTGCCCGCCTTCATCTTTGCACCGTAAATCGTGGCATCCTGACGAATCTCAATCGAGCCATCACGACCGTCCGGCGTAAACAAAACTTCTAGCTCGCCGTTGCCCGTGCTCGTCCGAGCCTGCTGCGCATAACGCGGCTTGAGGCCATTGCTTGACGGCGGCAACCAGATCTGCAGAAAGCGCACCGGCTCGGTCTTTGAAGCGTTGAACTCACTGTGCGTAATTCCACTTCCCGCCGACAAAAGCTGCACATCACCGGCTTTGATCACCGAACCGTTGCCCATGCTATCTTTGTGCTCAAGCGCGCCTTCCACGACATACGAAATGATCTCCATATCCTTGTGAGGATGCTCGCCGAAACCCATTCCCGGAATAACACGGTCGTCGTTGATAACCCGCAGGCCCCGGAATCCCATGTATTTGGGATCGTAGTAGCTACCGAAGGAAAACGTGTGGCGACTGGACAACCAACCTGCATTTGCAACGCCTCGTTCATTTGATTTCCTAATCCCAATCATGCTTTTCTCCTGATATTACATAACGTTATGAAACCTTACTTACGCACTATGTAGAAATATTATTTATGCGTGCGAACCCAGGCTTCGAAAGCTGTCATGAAGCTCGTCATTAAATCGCGGGGTCCTTCATTTATGAGTTCACCATCGCCGTCGAATAGTTCCGCGACATCACTAATATAAGCCTCGGGCTGAGCCATGGCCGGAACATCCAGAAACACCAGCGCCTGACGCAGATGATGATTTGCCCCGAACGCCCCGAGCTTGCCCGGCGAGAGGCTGACGACCGCACCGGCTTTGCCGGCCCACACGCCCTGGCCGTAAGGCCGAGAACCAACGTCGAGCGCATTTTTCAGACCACCCGGTATCGAGCGGTTGTACTCCGGCGTCAGAAATAACAACCCGTCGACCTGACGAACGCTGTTCCGAAAATCTTTCCACGGCCCCGGAGCGTCTTCACCATCAATATCCGGATTGTACATCGCCAGGTCCTGGATCTCGATGATTTCCAACGACAGATTATCGGAAGCAAGCTTTGCCAGCGCGTGCGCCATCTTGCGGCTGTACGAGTCTTTGCGAAGACTTCCCACAATCACGCCAATCTTCAATTTTTCTTGTGTGCTGTTCATAGATACTCTCCGTTTCACTGTGTTGATAAACCATCGCTCGTCACGATTGATAGAATAACCCCTTCCAAATACAAAACAATCCCCTACAATGAGAACACACTGTTTCCGTTTAGAAACAATAATCCGCTTCAAACAGGAGCACCACCATGTATAAATCGTCCGCGATGGGGATATTCGTTGAAGTCGTCAAGGAAGAGGGATTCACCGCCGCCGCGCGCAAACTCAAGATGTCGAAATCACACGTAAGCAAGCAAATCGACCGCCTCGAAGAGCACCTGGGCGTGCGCCTCTTGGAGCGAACAACCCGCAACGTCTCCGTCACTGAACTCGGCGCAATCTACTACGAGCACTGCCGCCGAATACTCGCTGAGATCGACGAAGCCGAGCGCGCCGTCACCAACCTGCAGGCGTCCCCGACCGGCCTTTTACGCCTGAGCGCCCCGCTGACTTTCGGCATGATGTACCTCAACGACGTCATTCTCGACTTCATGGAGCAATGGCCCGAACTCTCGGTCGACATCAACTACGCCGATTCCCGCGTCGACCTCATCGAAGAAGGCTTCGACCTCGCTGTCCGCATCGGAGTACTCAAGGACTCAAGCCTCATCGCCCGCCGCCTGGCCCCGATCAAACTCGGCCTGGTCGCAAGCCCCCAATACCTCGAGAAATTCGGCCACCCTGCACACCCACGCGAGCTGCGCGATCACTCCTGCCTCCTCTACAGCTACCAGGCCACCGGCACGAACTGGCGACTGAACGGCCCCGACGGCGAAACCATCGTTCGTGTCGAAGGCCGCGTCGCCGTCAACAACGGCCAGGCACTCGTCGACGCAGCGCGCCGCGGCATGGGCATCGCCCTGGCCCCTGACTTCATCGCCTCCCAAGCTCTTGGCAACGGCGAACTCGAGTTCATTCTCCCCCCCTGGTCCTCAGGCCACCTCGACCTGTGGGCCGTCTACCCCCACCGACGCTTCCTCTCCCAGAAAGTACGCCTCTTCATCGATTTTCTCGCCGAACGCTACGGCGACTCCCCACCCTGGGCGTGCATGGATCAGCCAGACAACTAGCGTCCCTGCGCCGCTTTTCCTCTCACCGTAAACTTCTCCAAGTCCCCGATTGCAAAAAACTTCGAAATCACTCCAACAACTACTTGTTGAGCTCATTTTACTTTCTAAATCACTCCAACAACTACTTGTTGAGCTCATTTTACTTTCTAAATCACTCCAACAACTACTTGTTAAGCTCATTTTACTTTCTAAATCACTCCAACAAGCTCTTGCGCCCCTAATTTCCAAAAAATAAATCATTCACTCCCCAATACCCCTTCAACGAAGTCATTTTACGACAATCTCACCCACACGTTTGTTTGCGCTTCTTGCTCGCTGATTCGACTGATAATCTCCACCCCGTCAAAAATCGTCTAACTAAAGCTGTGCGCCTGATACTTACGCCACACTTTTCACTCGCAGGGAGCAGTATGTCCGAGACAAACAGTTGGCTGGAGCAGTTTCATCAGATGGTAGCCGAGTTGAAGGAGCATCCTCGTGTAGCGATCACCAATCTGTGGGTTGGCAAACCTGCGACAGAAGAGGAGATCGAAAGCATTGAGGAAGCGCTTGGTTTTAAGCTCGACGAAGCCCTCAAAGATCTTTATCGCCAGGCCGACGGCGTGCAATTGCGCTGGATGGACCGGGAATCCGAGGATTTCGACAACAATAATTACGAAGGCATTGTTACCGAACGCTACAGTCCTCTTCGCGGAGACTGGGAGCAGGCGACGGGCATCATCGATATTATCCCGATGCGCGAATCTTTGCTTGATGAGGAAGACGAATACGGATTCTACGACTCCGACGAGTTCGACGAGCCACTGCACCCCTTCGATCTATTTAGCCCGGACAATTCGGCCGCGATCCTTCTCAATGAAGAAACCCCTGGCACAACAATTCGCATCGGCGAGGGCAACGATTCGACCTTCGAGGACTCCGATGAAGTAGATCTGAATGAGTATCTCGAATTCATTATTCGCCACCGCGGCATGCCCAACCCGCGCCGTGGAGCGTACTTCACCGAGAATTCGTACTACAAAGAATTTCAAGACCTCGTAATCCCCGCCGGCCAACCCCGTCCTTCCATCGACACAGTACTTCCGGAGAGCTCTGATGACTGGAGTTAAAAAACAAAGCGCAGCAACCAAAACCATTCGTGTGCGCGTCCCAACGAGTTATGGATTTGTGCACGGCGAGGCGATCGGAGGCAAGATTACGGCTCCCGACAAACCATCGGACTGGACTGTCTCTACCGATTTTATAAAAGTGGCCTTCGATATCGGTCCGGTTTGCTACGTGCGCTCGCGCAACGTCAAAAAGTTCACGAAACCCAACGTCTACGAGCGCGCGCACGCAGATCTTGGCGCATTCCTCAACGAAATGCTCGCTGCCACGCACGAGCAACGCGCGATCACGCTCTTGAAGATCTCCAGCGTCAGCACCTCGTGGAATAATTACATCATCGAAACGCCCGACGGCCCCATCAATTTCACCATCAACGCGGACGTCCGCCGCTATCTGCATTTGCTCAACCAGCTCGAAAAGCCAGAGGCGATGCAATGGCTGCTCACGCTCATTGAATCATTTGTGGGCGTTGATCTTTCGGAAGATGCAGAAGATTTTGATTTTCCCGTCGATGCAGAAGATGTCTTCAATCCAAAAGAATATTGGAGCGGATACAAAGGCTCCTACTCGGATCTGCTAACCCTGCTGCTCGACACCATCGGTCAGTTGGTCATGAAGCAATACCACGTGGCGCCCTTCGAGAATTTGCGCGCCGGATTCGGCGATGCGTTTGCCGACCAGCTCTCGACCGTGCTCCACGCACTCGGCGAATACTGCAAAATGCAGCCGTTTCTTCTCCAGGCCATCGACGCACTCCCCGGCGCCTATTCCGCGGACCAAACGCACGGCAACCCGCTCTACTCCGACTACCGCTCCGACCAGTTCGGCATCGAAGGCGAGGAGCTACCGGTCCTCTATTAGACGAGGAAAAGGGAGCTAACCACGCCCCCCTCTCTACCCACTTTTCATACCAAATTTACTCACACGGGCTCGCCGCCGAAGTATTACCACTGGTACTCAGGCGGCGCGCCTGCGCCGATGGCTTCGAGCAACCGGTGGTGGAGTCGTCCTGATAGTATTTGAACGTGCCGAGTTTCTGGCAGGCATAATTTCCGTTCAGGGAATTGTCGCGGAACTGATTGCCCCACGAAGGACACTCCGGCGTAGGCTTGGTGCAATCATTGCGTGTGTCGTGGTCGCAATACCATTCGCTGTAAGCGGCATCGATCGCGACCTTTTTGAAGGTATTGTTGTTGATGACATTATCGTTGGAGTAGTCGCGCACGCGAATCGGATCGCCGGCGTTGTTTTCAAAACGGTTTCGTAAGATCTGGTTTCTGTCGGACATGTGAGCGATGTAAATCGCGTGCAACAGCCCCGGCGAGGTCACGTTGATGATGTCGACGAAGTGATTGTTGATGATCTCGTTGTCGTCTGAATTCACCAGGCGAACGGCGGCGGTAGACGGTTTTACAGACGGGTTGAAAACGTTGCCGATGCGATTGAAATAGCAGCCGAATATCTTGTTAGAGCTGTTGGATTTCGCCTCGGCATCGCGCGAGCCATTCAATGAAATGGCGGTCTGATAGTTTTCGACGCGCAGGTAATTAAACACGATGCCGGTTCGTGCGCCGTCGCTTCGGCTCAGGATAAACCAGGTGCCGCCGGGGCAGTTCTGGTCACTCACGCAACCATCGAAGATCGGGCGGCCACTATCATTCGCGTGCCGGGTAAGCGTCACGGTGTGATCGGGCACCGAGAATGTCCAGTTAACCTTCTGGCCGCGGTAGCGCCCCGGTGCGATGCGCACTTCAACATCGGCTTTGGGTTTGCTGGCCTTCAGGATTTCCTGGACACGCTTGAGCGTCAATACAGCCTTACCAGGAGTACTTCCGTCGCGCGTGTCAACGCCGTCGGCCGCCATCCACACGACGAACAGCTTTGGCTCAAGGCTTGCGTCCGGCGTGGGTTCTTGGGCATCCGGTTGGTCTATCGAACCGTCCGTTTCGGCCGCATCTTCGAGCCCGGTATCGATAAGTTCTGCATCGCTATATTCGACGTCACTGTGCTCGGTATTGTCTATATCGCCGCTCGGATCGGCATCCTTTGGACTTGCATCCGAGCGTTCTGCGTCCCACGCCTGCTCGCCAACATCCTCATAACCGATATCGAAGCGGACATCTGTTGAAGCTATCGATCCGTCTCCGCAACCGGAAAGAAGCAACACGGAAAACACAACGGCGACAAGACATTTCAGGTGATATTGCGACGTCATTTTATGAACTCAATTCAATGAACAGATAGTCTAGTTTCGATCGGGCAACGATAACCAGGACAGGTTTCGATCACCAAAGACTCGGTGAATCCGCACGATCCGTCAACATTCACCCGCGCCCCAGCCCGGCAATCTCGGCGCGAAGTTTTTCGATAATCGCACGATTTCTACCCTCGTCGCCATGCTCCTTCAACTGCTTGTTTTTGTGCGCCAATTGCCCGAGCCGATGATAAAACTTCGAGGTTGCACCTCCCTGAAAAATCGAGGTCGTCAGGGTGAACGGCGACTGTGCCTTTTGATATTGCGCCTGCGTGATCAATCCGCAGGCGACCTCATCTACCAGGTAT
>JBEBSM010000041.1:0-14998 GCA_040394315.1 Lujinxingia vulgaris | reverse complement strand
GGAGCGGGAGCACTTACTGCCGATCCGGACTACGCAGAAGAAGCGGTCGGTGAAGCGGAAGAGGCAGAACCGGGCGTATTGATCGATTACCAGATCGTTCGTCCGCTGCACCGTTTTACACTCGCTTTACAGCAAGAACATCTCGAGCCAGCGAGTTTGCCGGCAGGCGTGGAAGCCAAAGATCGGCTGGTCGAAATTGATGGCCGCGCCTTACCGGCGGTTGGACCCGAGGGCTTGCGCAGTATTATCGCGAGCAGACCGGACGCGTTGCTCGGTTTTGAGCGGCCGAACGCCGTATTCGTCGGCCAAATGCGTGTGCCAGCTCCTCAGATCCACAAGGGCATTGCGTTGACCTTCGTTCTGGCATTGTTGTTGGCCGGCTTGCTCTGGAGGTTTCGCAACCGTTCGCTGCATCCTATTTCTACGATCGCAATCGCGCTGGAAAGTCTGGGAATCGCCTGGTTATTCTTGTTGGTGTTTGAGTATCAGTGGCTAATTGCCGATTACGGAATGACCGCGGCCGTCGTTGTCAGTTTAGTCATGATGCGGCCACTCGCCATTTTCTCTCGCGATCAGGCGGCCAACGAAACGGCCGTGCGCGGAAGGCTGGCGCTCGGCTTGGGACTGGTAACGTCAATTTCGATCGTCGTGCTTTTGTACACGCAACTCCCGAATGCAGAAACGGCGCTGCACATGGCGGCTATTTTTGCGGCGCTGTTTATTGTCTACGAAATTGTCATCACCGGTTATGAGCAGGGCTCACGTGCGATGTTTGGCGAGCGTGGGGGTTATCTTGTGGGCATTGTATTGCTCGGGCTTTTTGCCTGTGTGGTCGCCGCTTTCATGGAACCTGTTGCGTTTGAAGAAGATCGTTGGCGCTGGTTTGCCGTTCTGATCCCGGCGCTGGTGTGGTTTGGCGACGTGCTTTTTTGTTTTCGACAAACGTCCGGCCAGGGCGTGGGTGAATTGTTCAAAAACGACGTTCGGACCGATACCATTTTGGCGTATTTTGAAGGGTTGCGTGGTGATTTTCCACAGACGGAATTACAGCTTGTTGTATATCGCGAATATCAATCCGTAATGATTATCGATCAAGGACGCGAGCTTGATGTCAGTCCTGCTTCGGAAGAAATTCATGATGCAATGGCAATTCTCATTCAAGAGAATGCCAGAATACCGCTACCCGTAGATATTGAACGAGAAATGCATCCGATGGCCGGCATTGCGGAGGCGATGAATATCGTTTTTGCGCTTCGACTGGAGCCGCCACCGACCATGACGGACACGAATAACGCATCGATCGTGCTGCTGGGCATTCAGCGTGCGCTGGCGCCGGACGATGGAGAAATCTCTGCGTTTCGCTCCCAAGAAATAGGTGAGATCGTACAAAAAGATCTCAGCAATCGCGTGTGGGCAACCATTTTGGTCGAGGCGATGGAAGTGCTGGTCGATAGTCCTGCGACCACAAAACATACAGGCCGCAAGTCCGGTGCGTTGCGCGATGGTGATGGCGATGAAGAAAGCGAAGTTTCAACCGAAACAACAAAGGAAATCAGCTTGCTGCAAGAACGCGTCGACGAACTTGAGTCGGAAGTCTTGTTGCAGGAAAACCTCAAGCTCCATCTGGCGGAAGAACTACAGGTTTCTTCGACGCGTGTAGGCTACCTTGAGCAGCGTAATGCTGCGTCGAATTTGACGCTCAGCGAATGCGAACATTTGTTGGAGCCAGACCTGGTAAACGGACTTCGATATCTTGCGGAGTCAGCCGAAGCGATTGTTATCGCAGGCGCGCGAGGTGCCGGAAAAGCGTTTACAAGTTGGTGCACACATTTGTTGGACGGTCGTCCAGCCGGTCGTTTTGGAACGTATGAAGCATCACTTGGAAACGAAGCCATCGACAACGAAATATTGTTTGGAATTGTGGCCGGCCAGACACAGACTCAGGGCTCTGCGATGTTCGAGCAATGTCGCGGTGGTTCGATTCTGGTGCGTTCATGCGAGCAGTTAGGCGATGAGTTTTTGTTGAAACTCTGTGATGCCGCTTTAAGTCATGATGTTCGGTTGTTTTTAAGCTTTACCGCGGAGGATGCCGAGGAACGTTCAGTGCTGGATGGACGTAACGCAATATTACGCGCGCGTCTGGATGCTCGCGAGCTGATAATTCCAGGCTTTGCGCGTCGCCGAACCATTATGCGCGCAGTTTTCGAGAAATTACTTTGGGATTCTACGCGAATTCGCGGAAAATCAATCGAAGGCTTCTCAAAAAATGCAATGCAAGCGCTGGAAGAGTATGATTATCCCGGTGAAATCAGTCAGGCATCAACCATCATCGATCTTGCGGTTGCGGTGGCGGCTCACGACGTGATTGATCTTGAAGATTTGAGTTTGGATATTCAACGCTTTTGAAGTCTGTGAATAAGACGGAATGAATTTATGAGTTCGCAACAGTTCAAAATCATAGCGCGGACCGTTCTGGCTGCGTGCGTTTGCTTAGCGCTGGCCATCTCCGTTGCCAGTTGTTCGGGCGACAGTGATGAGGAGACAGGACTGGCGGGCAAACGTCCGGTGCGCGTCATTCCGATAGAATTCGATCAGCAAATCGTGATTCCAAGCTCCGTTCTAAAATTTGATTTGCGCGGTACCGAGCGTCTGGTAGCAGGGCGCGCGCGCGTGCAAATCAGCGGTGTTTTGGCGACGAGCGACAAAGTTCAACAAACCTTTGAAGTCGAAGCAGAGCGCGACGGGGCCGTTGGTGCGTTGTTCGTAAAACTCGATGCAGCCCAGCTCTGGCCGATTTTCAATCCCTCGCCGCGTGCGCAATTTCACGGTGATATTGAGATTGAGCTTTCAGACGAGATCGGTCTGTTCGGGCGGGGTAAGTTGGAAGGCGTCGCGTTGAATTTTGAGTCGGACTTTCATCCGACCGTTGAGCCGATTCGCATGGGCGCGTTGTTCGCAAATCACTCGATCGAGGTAGAAGGCGCGAATTTTTTGCGTCCCGACGAAGGTACGACGTGGGCAATTATTGAAAGCGGTTATATCTGGCCATCCGGTGGCTCGTCGCGCTCGATTGCCGGCAAAAAGCTTTCGATTCGTTGGACCGGCAGCCGCTCGCGAGCCATTTTATTGCTGGATCCCGCCGTTTTTGGTGTCCAAACCGGAGAATTTGAGTTGGATTTGCGTTTCGAAAACGAATTGCGCACAAAAAGCGTGTTTGAGGGCAATCGACAAGATGCGCTGCGTGGCACGATTCAGCAGTCTTATATTGCAGCATTGTCGACAAATAGCGGCAGCCGTGGACAGAAAATCGGTATTATTGGACGTGGTTTTGTTCCCATGGGCGTCGACGACGGTTACGGAATGTTACTTCGTTATGATGGTGTTTTAACACCGAAGGATTCGACTCGCCCGACACAGTATTTAAGCGGAAACGACGCGCTTGAACGTATTGCCGACCGCGTTGAGCGGGAAGACCGCGCAGAAATGAGCGTATGGTACGATATCACCGATCGGACGCTGAGCGGTTTTGGCGCTGAGCCAGGCATCTTTCGCGGCACGATTACGCCGGTTCTCTTTGATGCCTATGGCGAACAAAACGGCATTGGTTTGCAGGGCGAGTTTACGATTCGCTCAACGCTCCAGGTGGTTTACCTGAAGTATTTGCCGTCGTTTTCAAAAGGACTCGAAAAATATGGCATGGAAAACGTTGAACGCGACATTCGTGATCGGATTTTGGAAGTCGTACGCCGTGATTACGAAGGCGTAAATATCCGCTTTCAAGAAACCTTGCCCGATGATTTTGTGGAGTTTTCTACAATCGAGCTTGGCGGCCCCGATCCGTCTGGAAATTCGGCGTTTGGGTACGACAACACGTATAATCAGGGCGCAAAAGATACCGGTAATTTGCATCTGAGCGACTATCTTGGCGGACTTAATGCACAGAGCGGTTCGGAATATAACAATCCTTATGGTGGGATATTTATTGAGTCGTTTTCCGCATTCAGCCCGATGCTTCACCCGAAAAGCAAATATACCTCGCCGCATTTTGACCGGATATTAAAACCGTTTATGCCAAAACTTGGCGGTAAATCGGTGCTTGCAACGGAGTGGCCGGAGGGTTCGCGCGCCGCCGAAATTCGGGAAGCCGTTTCGATGGTCGGCAATGTAATCGGCAATACGGTTTCGCACGAAATTGGACATTCGCTGGGCATGACCTTTGACCCGCGCGACTGGGAAACGCCGATGAATATTTTCCATAATCCGGTCGCACAGGGCTGTATTATGGATAGCGGCGAGGATCGCTCGTTTGAACAACGCGCCGAGATTGGAGGCGTGGCGCCGGCACGTTTTAGCGACCTAAATCGAAGCTATCTGAATAAGATCTTGCCGGTTGAACCTTGATTGTCGTTCGACAACGCAATCAGGCGTTGGAACTCTTGACTTTCCTAAGCTAGCCGCATAGGTTCCCGCCGACCAAATATGGCTCGGGCTACTCTCCATGGGTGGGTTCACGAGCTGACTACGTGCATTCGTGCACATCAAACGCGCCATAGCGGCGCCCGCAAACAAAAGGAAAACCCCATGGCTTTGCACACAGATCGCAAATCAGAAATCATCGAACGATTCAAGCGCGGCGAAAACGATACCGGTAGCCCAGAAGTGCAGATTGCACTTTTGACCGAGCGTATCAATGAGCTGCAATCGCACTTCGCAATCCACAAGCATGACCACCACTCCCGTCGTGGTCTGCTGATGCTGGTTGGTCAGCGTCGCCGTCTGCTCAGCTACCTGCGCAAAAGCGACGTCGCTCGCTATCGCGACCTGATCGCAGCTCTCGGCTTGCGTAAGTGAAATAAATTGAAAGTGCCTCCCGTTGCTTGTCGTAAGCAAAGGGAGGCACTTTCATATTGTGCTTTTTTCGTAGTGCGTGGAGAAAAGAAGTGGCCGTGGGGTAGCCTGTAATTGGCAGCATCAGCAATTGTTTTGTTGGTGATTCCAATTACACGCTACGCAATCGCGACGCTCCTAAGTGTTCTTCTGTTTCCCATCGAAACGCTTCGAGAATCAGAGTGTAATTGTGGCTTTGTTGTTGATCGTTCATTTTTGAGCAATCACAGACGATATCCACACTTACTTGTCTTCGATCAGGCGTTTGTTTTGAACACATTATTTTACCAGACTTAAACGTCTAAAATGGGGAAATATCTTACATTTCCCTTCAACTTCCCAAAGGAACAGCATTTATGGCAATCATTCGAGAAGGCGCTAAATTCGGTCAGAAAGAATTGGTTATTGAAACAGGTCGTATGGCGCGTCAGGCCAACGGATCGGTCGTGATTCGCTACGGCGATTCGATGATCCTTTGCACCGCAACGGCCGGTGAGCTTCGCCCCGACCTGGGTTTCTTTCCGTTGATGTGCGAATACATCGAAAATATGTGGGCCGCAGGCGTCATTCCTGGCGGTTATTTCAAGCGTGAAGGCCGTCAGGGCGAGAAAGCAATTTTGACCTCTCGCCTGATCGATCGTCCGCTTCGTCCGTTGTTCCCTGACGCATACATGAATAACACCCAGATTGTTGCATGGGTTATTTCGGCCGATCGTGAACACGATACGGACGTACTTGCGATTACGGGCGCGTCGGCCGCGTTGTTGCTCAGCGACATTCCCTGGAATGGTCCGGTTGCCGGCGTTCGCGTTGCGCTTGTTGACGGCAATTTCATCGCACATCCGAGCTTCGAAGAGCGTTCACGCTCCGAGCTGGATATCGTGATGGCTGTCAGCCCGACCGCAACTATAATGGTTGAAGGTCATGCAAAAGAAGTCGCTGAAGACGTTATGCTTGAGGCGCTTCAGTTTGGTCGTGATGCCGTTCAAGACGTGCTCGAAATGCAGCTGAAATTGGCGCGTTCGATTGGCAAAGCCAAGATGGAAGTTCCTGCAGTTGAGGAGTTCCCAGAAATCAAAAAGGCTGTCTACGACCATGCGCATCAATCACTTCACACCGCGGTTCAGGTTCGTGAGAAATTCGCACGCTACGCTGCAATCGACGCGCTGAAGGCTGAAGTTCTCGAGAAAATCGGTGAGCAATACCCGGAAAACCTCAAGAACATTAAGGGTGCCTACGATGATCTCAAGGCCGAAATCGTTCGTAACCTTGTGGTTGATAAGGGCGTGCGTATCGATGGTCGTGGAACCAAAGACATTCGTGACATCACGTGTGAAGTCGGTTTGATTCCGAAAGCACACGGTTCGGCGCTGTTTACGCGCGGCGAAACCCAGGCGCTTGTCAGCACGACGCTTGGAACCGAGCGCGATGCACAGCGCATCGATACGCTCGAAGGTGACATTACCAAAAGCTTCATGCTTCACTATAACTTCCCTCCGTTCAGCACGGGCGAAGCCAAGCCGTTGCGCGGCGCATCACGTCGTGAAATCGGCCATGGTCATCTTGCAGAAACTGCTGTTCAGGGCTCGCTCCCAGACCAGACCAAGGAATTCCCGTACACGATTCGTGTTGTCAGCGACACGCTTGAATCCAACGGTTCAAGCTCCATGGCAGCAGTTTGTGGCGCAACGCTTTCGATGATGGATGCCGGTGTTCCTCTGAAATACGCAACGGCCGGTATCGCGATGGGACTGATCAAGCAGGGCGAGAAATACGCTGTTCTTAGCGACATTCTCGGCGATGAAGATCACCTGGGCGACATGGACTTCAAAGTCTGTGGTACCGAGAAGGGAATTACAGCATTCCAGCTCGACACCAAGATTGAAGGTGTTAGCGCGCAGATGATGGAAGATGCACTCCGCCAGGCTCGTGACGGTCGCGTTCATATCCTCAACATCATGAAAGAAGCGATTGCTGCTCCTCGCCTTGAGTTGTCGGAAAATGCACCGCGCATCGTAACCGTCAAGGTTGCAACGTCTGAAATTGGTCTGATCATCGGACCTGGAGGCAAGAACATTCGCGCCATTCAGGAGACAACCGGAACGACCATCAACATCGGCGACGATGGTACGGTCATGATTGCTTCGACCAATTCAAAGGCTGCTCAGCAGGCAATTGAAATCATCGAAGGTCTGACGGCCAAGCCTGAAGTTGGCAAAATTTACGTCGGAACCGTGAAAACGATTACCGATTTCGGTGCTTTCGTTGAAATTCTGCCAGGCGTTGACGGTCTTTGCCACATTTCGGAATTGACTGAAGGTCGTGTCGAAAAGGTTGAAGACGTTCTGCGTGAAGGCGACGAGTGCATGGTGAAAGTACTCGCTGTTGACGGTCGCTCGGGCAAAATCAAGTTGTCGCGCAAGGAAGCTCTGGCCGAGAAGGCTGCTTCCACAGCAGAATAATGCAATAAACAGATATTCGGATAGTTATTTGAGTTTTCACACTTTGGGTTGAATATCTCGAGTGCTATCCGGGTTTTAATAGCCGCCCGTAATAATTACCGGGCGGCATTTTAGTTTTGAATGCCAACGGTACTTGGTCTGAGTTGTTGATGCGTTGGTAATTTGGTATGGTCCACGCGTAGTTGATTTGCATAGTTACGTACTTGTCGAAGTAACTTAATAGAACGGTTTTGAACAACGATTCTGGAGACGCCTGATGACTTTTCGATATTTCACGATGGTAGTGTGCGCGGTTTTGTCACTTGCAGTGGCAGGGTCTTCCAGCACAGCTTTTGCCCAGAAAAAGGCAGCTCCACAACAGGCTGACCAAACACAATTGTCTTCGGTTCTTGGAGATATTTCCTGGGGTGATCGCAAAAACGACGTCGTGCAGAAAATGCGCAGCGCAATGTTGACCAAGTTGCGCGAAGATCCAAAGTTGCGCAGTGATCGGACGTTGATGCAGGAAGAGCATCGCAAGGTTCTGGCACGCGTTAAAGCGATTGAGGATAGCTACACGGAACTCAAGGGCGAGCGCAGCGGATATGAAGTAAGCGTTATTTCTGGCGAGTTTATGCAGAATAACGGCGAATCGATGCTTCGGGTTCGTGACGATGTAGCGCAACGCTTTTATTTTTTCATCGACGGCCAATTCTACCGCATGGTCGTAGCGTACAATCCGGATTATCTGGCAAAAGTTGGGTTTGAAGCGTTTGTTGTACAGACCGCACGTCGCTACGGAAAACCGGTCAGTACGGAATACGGCGAAGTTCGTGGAGAAGAAGAGCTGATTCAGGTGACCTGGAATGATGGTGGTTCTGAGCTTCGCGTTGAGAACAAAAAAGAGTTTTTCGCGACGTTCTCGATGACCTTCACCGATGCCGCGATGCTAAAACGTTTGCAGAGCAGCCAGCGTAATGTTGGAACGGGCGGCGCAGTAAAGCGCGATGCCGAAGTTTCCGCACTCGTGCAAGGACTGTCAGATTCGGCGGCAAATGATCGCAATGAACGCGTGGTCGATCATCTCGTCGGCAATATCAGCGTGGATTTGAGTGACGGTCGTCCGCGCGAGGATATTCAGGCGGAAATCGAAGAAGAAGCTGCGGCAATTCAGGCTGCGGCCGACGAAAAAGCTGGCAAAAGTAAAAAAGCGACCAAGAAGAAGAAAACTACCAAGAAGAAACCAGCCCGCGACTTTGGTAACATTGATACGAAATCTGGCGGCGATGACCTGATTATTTACTAAGTCATTTTGCTATAAAGATACCGAGCCGGCCCGTGAGATGATTCACGGGCCGGCTTTTTTATTGCGTTTTGGCAGGTTCGAGCAATGTATTGAGCTTTGCTTCAAGCTGCGGAAGCTGACTTCGGCCGCTGAAAATACCTTCGATGCGATGATCGGCGTTGAGTAGAAATACGATCGGATAATTACTAACGAAAAACGAATCGTGGCCTGCCTGCTGGATATCTTTTGCCAGCATATACGGCGGCGTGCCTGATTTCTTGATGAAACCGGCCAGGACGACTGCGTCTTCAGCGCTAACGCCGACGACGTGGATGGCGTCGCCGTGTGTTGCCTTCAGTCGTGCCAGTTCTGCGGCGACCGCGATGCACGGCTGACACCAGGTTGCCCAGAACTCGATAATGGTCGGTCGTCCTTTTAGTTCATCGAGTTTGAATGTGCGAGCTTGCGGGCTAACCATTTCGAAGGAAACAGACGGCGCCGGTTGGTTGAGAAGCTGCGTATTGAGCATCTGTGATTCGGTCGGTGCGGGCGTGAGCGTGACATGGAATTCCATGGGCTGATTTTTGCGCACCGCACGCACCTTGACCTTAGCGCCAACCTTTTGATTGCGAACCAGCTTTTGAAGGTCTTCCGCACTTTGAACGGACTGGCCATTGAGGTCGAGAATTCGGTCGCCCGACTGAATCCCGGCTTTTTCGGCCGGTGATTGTCGCATTACGCGTGTAATCGCAATGCCATCGGTGCTGATACGCGCTTTTTTGTCGAGCAATACGCCAAGCCACGGCCCGGCAGCAGAAGCTGGCGCGGCAGTCGTCGGCGCTGGTTTTTCCTGAGTTCCAGGAGAACTGATAATAAACGAGCTGGAAAGAAGCAGGCAGCCTATTATAAGGGTGTTGCGGAATAGAGAGCGAGTCATAGGCGCTTGTCGGTAGTGGAAAGTTCAGTGAATGAGAGATGAACCGGTTTTTTGAACAAAATGGGCAGTCTCTTTGAAGCGCCGGCGGTCTGTTAAGTGTAGGGGCGAAGTCTGTCTCTTTCCAAGACCGATTGGGCACTAAATATAAAGAACGGACAATTTATGTGTTTTGAATTGATACAAAACCGTGGCAAACGAGTCATGCAGGACGGACGGTGGCTGTTATTTGCGCTGTTATTTGTGGCCGTGTTGCTACCGACCATGGCGTTCGCAGATAGCGGGCTTGCGGTGGAGGCGACAACCGGCGCCGGACCCATGTCACGGCTGCCGCTTTTAGCGGTGGGCGTTGTTTTAGCGATTCTTGGCGGTTTTATCGGCCGACTTTTTCGGCCCTGGCGTGAGTTGCAATTAAGCGGCCGGGTTTTACGCGTGGTCGGCATTGTGTTGACCAGCGCCGGGCTGCTGTTTGGAATGTATTCACTGACCGAAGTACCGCCATTTGTACAGCAGGGCGAAGGGTTGGAGTGGTGGACGACTTACGCCGAAGCGGAAAACGCCGCTGAACAGTCCGATCGGACGATGATGGTCGATTTTACCGCCGATTGGTGCGGAGCCTGTAAGGAGCTTGAGGCCGAAGTTTTTCATGATTCCCGCGTAATGCCTCGGCTCAAAGACGAACTAATTCTGGTGAAAATCGATTTTGATCGAGATACGCCGGAAAACCGACGTCTCATCGATCGTTTTGATGTTACCGGCCTACCACGCGTGGTGTTTGTTTCACCGGCCGGGCAATTTTTGCGCAATTCGAGCTTTGACGGAAAGGTCAGTGTCGAGAGTTTTCTGGACCGCCTGGACCGGATTAAAAGTGGCGATGAAGGCGGCGAGAAGCAAAGCCGGTTTGAAATAGCAATGGCGGAGCAGGGCTTGTGGAGTGTGCTATTGCTGGTATTTATCGCCGGCCTGCTTTCGAGCCTTACACCATGCGTATATCCACTCATCCCGATTACCATCGGCATATTCGGCGCTCGCCAGGCATCCAGCAAGCTGCAGGGTTTTTTGCTTAGCCTGACCTATGTGATTGGTATCGCGTTGACGTACGCAATCATGGGCGTAATTGCGGCCAGCGTTGGGACGGTTTTTGGCAGTGCGATGCAAAATCCGTGGTTACTCGGCGCAATCGCGGTGCTGTTTTTTGCGCTCGGATTGAGCAGTCTTGGCGTTTTTGATTTTCGATTGCCGGGCGCCTTACAAAACAAGCTTGGCCAGACCGGTGGCGTGGGTTTTGGCGGCGCGTTCGTGATGGGACTGGTCGCAGGTATTATTGCTGCACCGTGTGTGGGGCCAATTGTCGCCGGAATATTGCTCTATGTCGCAGGACAACAGGACATGGCGCTTGGCTTCACGTTGCTGCTCGTTTACGCATTTGGCATGGGCATGCTGTTCCTGGTGTTGGGAACGTTTTCATCGCTTTTAAACAAGTTGCCACGTGCTGGCACATGGATGGAAGGCATCAAAACACTATTTGGCGTCGTTTTTATAGCGATGGCTATTTATTATCTGCGGTTTGTGATTCCCGGCCTGAACACGGCAATTGACAGCCTCTGGCGAGTGGTTGCCGGTTAATTGATTCACCGGCGATAAGGGGGGCGAAAAGCCTTGGGTTTGGAGTAGAAATGGGTCGACAGCCTGGCGTTTTGAGCGAGGCTGAGAGCATCTCCAGACTAAGTCATCGAAAACTACGGCTTTGACTTGACTCCGTGATGTGTGCGAATAGCTTGGCGTCGTGAGGGGTTAATTTTGGTTTTACGATGTCTCTTTTTGTTTCGGAGGTTGAAACCGTGCCAATCTATGAATATCGCTGCGATAGCTGTCAGCACATTTTTGAAGAACTTCAGAGTTACAGTGATCCGGCTCCCGAAGCATGTCCGGCGTGTGCAGAATCAAGCGTACGTCGCATGATTTCCAACACTACCTTTCAACTAAAAGGTGACGGTTGGTTTGCTCCACAGCCTAAGGCCAGCAGCCCGGCTGCTTCAGCCAGTACCGAAAGTAGCGTGGCGCCGAGCGTCGTCGCTGACGCGAATTCGACGTCGAGCGCAGTACCTGCAACAGCCGAACCGGCTGCTTCAGCAACAAAAACAACAAAAATCGATGTATAGTGAAAAATTACACTTGCCACCGGAAAAAGTGTGAATAGCTTGGCACATGTCAAGAGATGCCTCTCAAATAAAGGCATTTCACTAAATAACCAACTTAGCGAAACTATTGGCAACACCAGTAGTAACACGTAAGGAGAACGTGATGGGAAGAATTATCGGGATTGACCTTGGAACAACGAACTCTGTAGTCGCAATCATGGAAGGCAAAGAGCCTAAAGTGATTCCAAATCAAGAAGGTGCTCGCACGACTCCGTCGGTCGTCGCATTTGATGACAAGGGCGAAGTACTTGTAGGACGGGTTGCCAAAAACCAGGCAATCACGAACCCCGAGAATACCATTTTCTCGGTGAAGCGCTTCATGGGCCGCAAGTACAGCGCGATTGAGGATGAGGTGAAACGCGTACCTTACAATCTTGTGCGTGCGGACAACAAAGATGCTCACATCGACATTCGTGGTCGTAATTTCAGCCCACCGGAGATTTCATCCAAAATTTTGATGAAGCTCAAAGAAGCTGCTGAAAACTACCTTGGCGAAACGGTTACGGAAGCTGTTATTACGGTTCCAGCGTATTTTGATGATGCGCAGCGCCAGGCAACCAAGGATGCAGGACGCATTGCAGGACTTGAAGTAAAACGTATCGTCAACGAGCCCACGGCTGCTGCACTTGCGTACGGTCTGGACAAGAAACAAGACGAACTCATTGCCGTTTATGACTTCGGTGGTGGAACGTTTGATATTTCGATTCTGGAAGTCAGCGAAAATGTTATCGAAGTTATCGCAACCAACGGTGATACCAAGCTCGGTGGCGATGACGTCGACCAGTTGATCATCGATTGGCTGATTTCGGAGTTCAGAAAAGACACCGGAATCGACGTTTCCAGCGACAAGATGGTTTTGCAGCGTCTTAAGGAAGGTGCTGAGAAGGCCAAAATCGATTTGTCGAGCGTACTCGACACCGATATCAATCTTCCGTTCCTGACGGCCGACCAGACCGGACCGAAGCACTTGAACGTGAAGTTGAGCCGCGCCAAACTCAACTCGATGATCGATGACATCATTGAGCGTACGCTTGCACCGGTTAAGAAAGCTCTGACGGACGCTGGCAAGAAGCCTGCGGATATCGACGAGATTATTCTGGTCGGTGGTTCGACGCGAATTCCTCTTGTTCTTAGCAAGGTCAAAGAATTTTTCGGTAAAGAGCCTCACAAGGGCGTGAACCCGGACGAAGTCGTTGCACTCGGTGCAGCAGTCCAGGCAGGCGTTCTCAGTGGTGAAGTAACCGACGTATTGTTGCTCGACGTAACGCCGCTTTCCCTGGGTATCGAAACCCTGGGTGGCGTTATGACGACGCTCATTAATCGCAATACGACGATTCCGACCAAAAAGAGCGAAACCTTCAGTACGGCAACGGACAGCCAGACCTCGGTAACTGTTCACGTTCTGCAGGGCGAGCGTCCGATGTCGGCCGATAACCGCACGCTGGGTAAGTTTAACCTTGAAGGGATCCCGGCAGCTCCTCGTGGCGTTCCCCAGGTCGAAGTTACCTTTGATATCGATGCGAACGGTATCGTCCACGTTTCGGCGAAAGACAAGGCAACCGGAAAAGAGCAGAAGATCCGCATTGAGGGCACCAGTGGCCTTGAGGATTCCGATATCGAACGTATGGTTCGTGAGGCTGAAGAAAACCGCGATGCAGACATCAAAAAGCAAGAAAATGCGGAAATTCGCAACAAAGCAGAAGGTATGGTCCATACCGCAGAGAAAACGCTGAGCGAGCACGGCGATAAGATTGCCGGCGCAGAAGCTGATGCGTTGCGCGACGAGATTGCAGCACTTCGTAAAGCTGTCGATGATTACGACTACGATGCGATGCAATCGGGTCTGGAAGCCGTCGAGAAGAAACTGCACGCTGCGGCTGAGAAGATGTACGAAGCCTCTGCTGATCAGCAGGGTGAGGCAGGTGGTGAGCAGCAGGGCGGTCAATACGGTAGCGACGACGATGACGACGACGATGTAATCGATGCCGAATTCGAAGAAGCAAAATAAGTTAGGTTTTGGGCGTCTCCGTGGAGTTGACGCTCGATATTTAATAACTTAAATGAACTGCCGGCTTACATTTCAATGTAGGCCGGCAGTTTTTTGTGCTCTGCTGTCGAATCTTTGAGGATTCTTTTTGCACGGGCTTTCGTTATAAGCTGGCAGGCGTTAAACTGCGAGTTGCCATTTTTGTTGGCATCGTCTTAAAGGAGACTCTCTTATGACTGATCAGGAGAGCGAACGGCCGAGTACCACTCAGCCGGGGCTTAAAAAGAGTGATTTGTTAACCCGTCAAACGGGTGACGGAAGCTTTGAGTTTATCGTAGAGTCGGACGCATCGGAAAATTATGCCTATGAGGCTGATTCCGGCAGCGGTGCACATGATGAATCACAGTTGTCGGTGCACCCTCGTGACAAAAAACCGGTCATGCTCATCGGTGCCGGTATTTTGCTACTGATTGTTCTCATCGGTGCGGGCATTGCATTTAGTAAAAGCGGATCTGATCCTGCCGAGACGGATGCAGCGTCGATGGACATGGAGGCCGCTGGATTCAAACCTTACGGCGGCGGTGAGGCCCAGGTGCGCGAAGCGCGTCCAGCGGCAGCGCGTAGGGAACGTATTGAGCGTGTGGCCGAGCCTGTTGTGCAGCCCGAAGAGCAGTTCGTGGAAGAGACGTACGAGGAAGGTCCCTCGAATATCGTACCCGAGCCGCAGGCGGACTGGCAGGTCGGTGAAAATGAACAAATTTACGAAGAAGAGGAGGAAGAACTTCCTGCTCCTCCCGTTCGTTCCATTGCTCGGGATCGTATTAATTTGAAACAGGTTCATCTGCGCGACATTGATTCTGAAAAGCTTCGGTCGATCCCCGGACGTGAGGGCATGCGTCGAGGTGCTTCATTGCGACAGTTGGAGCATGTAAAGCGAAGCCTGCAGGCGAGTGACGGATCTGTTCAGGAAAGCGGGGACGAAAGTATGCAAAATGAGCAACAAAATCAGGAGTATGAAGAGGAGCGTTACGAAGTGCCTGAGGAGTACGAGGAATCTGCTGTCGAAGAAGAATATTACGAAGAAGAAGTACTGGACGACGAAAATTACTGAATTTCGAAATAGTTGTTGACAGATTGTGCAGGCTTGACTACAAACACACTCGTTGGCGCTGCTTAGCAAATCAAGTAGCAAACACAGCGCCAATAAGCTCCTAAGCGGGAGTAACTCAGTGGTAGAGTGCAACCTTGCCAAGGTTGAAGTCG
>JBEBSM010000040.1:0-15153 GCA_040394315.1 Lujinxingia vulgaris | reverse complement strand
GAAGCACGATCAGTGCGATTTCCGGGTGGTTTTCGCCGATTGCGTTGGCGATATCCTGCAAAAGCACGGTTTTACCGGTACGTGGCGGCGCGACAATGAGTGCGCGCTGGCCTTTTCCGATGGGTGTGAGCAGGTCGAGAATACGCAGGCTGAATTGCTCGCGGCGTGTTTCGAGTTTGAGGCGTTCTTGCGGGTAGAGCGGTGTGAGGTTGTCGAACAAAACCTTGTCGCGAACAGCGTCGGGTTCTTCGAAGTTGACGTGCTCGACTTTCAGAAGTGCAAAATAGCGCTCGTTTTCTTTGGGCGGACGAATCTGGCCACTGACCGTATCACCGGTGCGCAGGTTGAAGCGGCGGATCTGGCTGGGCGAAATGTAGATATCGTCGGGACCTGGGAGGTAGTTGTAGTCGGGTGCGCGCAAAAATCCGAAGCCGTCCGGGAGGATTTCGAGAACGCCCTCACCGAAGATCGATCCTTCTTTTTCGGTCTGTGCTTGAAGCAGAGCGAAGATGAGCTCTTGCTTACGCATGTTGTTTGCGCCTTCAATTCCGGCGTCTTTGGCGATCTGAGTGAGTTGCGCTATCTTTTTTTCTTTTAATTCTTTGAGGTTCATTCAAGAACTCCTTGCGAGTTAGGAAGGCAAAGCAAAATGCGTGGTAAGTTGAGGGGGATTTTTGCCGATCAAGGCAATGGATGGATTGTGGGTAGGCCAATGAAACGAAGATGTTTTTGGGGGGTTACTGACAGGCGGTGTTTTCTTTGTCATCGATTTGCGAGAGATTCGCGAACAGATCGTCGTGCAAAGATTGCTGGTGCCGACGCGATCAAAGAAAACTGGATAATGCATTGGTGCAGACTGAACGGCGGGAAAGACGAAAACGATTCAAATAACCCAGACATACGCGATTATATGAAGAAGTTCTTGACAAACTCTAAACGGCACGTTTCAGGTTCGCCGGACTCTACAGTGCTCGCGAGATTGAATCAACCGTAAAATAAGATTTTTGTCGGTTGGGCTGGTTGCACAGTAAATACTTGTAAGTCGCGGCAGATATTCCGCGCATCTGGAAATTTCCAGGCATCGATAGGCATCGATCAGGCGTCGGCAAATAACTGTCTATAAAGCAGGTGTGTGCAACGACAACGGGCTTCGGCACGATAAGAATCATGCTGAAGCCCGTTGTCGTATTTGCTTTGGGAGCGCTCTGGAGTGTTGGGGGACATTAGTCGCTTCTCCCGGTGTTGCTATGAATACTTATTGCATAAGCCGTGCCGACGTGGTTTATTATTGCGTTGATCTTTGTATGTTGTTGATTTTATTTGGTTTTGTTTTGCGATTCTCGCGCGATCCGTTGCGTGGAGAAAACGAAAACGGCGGATTCGCGACAATATTGTCATGGTGGACAGAACAACCGCCGGCGAACTTTGTGGAATTCAGCCGCGTGTGCGGGTGGCTCATTGCTTGACATCCATTCTTGGGCAAGCTTAAACTTCCAGCGCCAGACACTCATGGAAAAACGTACGCGTTTTATCCGGCACCTATTAAAAAACCGTTAGATCGTTGATACGAGTCAGGAGCACCAAGCGATGTCCGATAAGACTAAAGATCCATCTGAAGACGAGATCTCTGCAGATGTTGAGGAAGAAAGTGCGACAATTAGTGGAGAAGACGGAAGCGTCGAATCCGCGAGCTCGAAAAAAGTGAAGAGCAAAGTTGCAGCCAAGAAAAAGGTAGAAAAGCCGGCTGCAACACCGGAAGTCGAACCACTCGCCGCGATCGATGGAATTTTTCATCCGGGCAAGCCAGATATCGACGTTTCGACGTTGCCAGAAGTTGGCGCGGAATATGAAGTTGAGCAAAAGAGCGGCACGGTTAAGTCGGTGGTATTCATCGGCGTTGTGTTGGCCGTGCTGTTAGGTGCGATGGTCGTGACCGGTAGAACCGGTGACGTGGTCAGTGTTCTTCAGGGCAATTATCTCGAGAAGAAAATTGCTGAGACCAGAATCCAGGAAGAAGCGCATCTTAAAGCACAGATGGATGCGCTCGATAAGTTTGGAACGCTGATCTTGAAGGGCGAGCCCTGGGATGCGTTGGTTCGGTTGAATGGTCAGGTTCAGTATGGTCAGACGAGCACGGGTGAGTGGCGCGAGCTTCGCCTGGGAGCTTCGACTCCATTTCAGAACTTGAAGGTTAAAGAGCTGCAGAAGTTTGAAGTTAGCGCGGCCGGTCATGATCCTCAGACCTTCGAAGTTACGGAAGGAATGTGGCAGGAAGCTGCTGGCGGTGTTGATTATCGCTACGAGCTGACTGCAAGTTTGTCGCCTGCTTCGGAGCTGGCACATCAGGAATACAACCTGCGCATGGAAGCTGATCTCGAAAACGATTACCACGGCACCGTGAAGATCACGAGTGTTCCTGCGGGAGCGAAGGTTATTTTTAATAACAATCCGCTACTCGACAAAGACGGCAATGAACTGGTTACGCCGGTTACGTTTGATCGTAACTTCGTGCGCAACGAAGCCGGCAAGCTTGAAGAAGAGCTGGTTCGTGTGGATACGCCGCCCGATAACGGCCACAAAATCCAGGTGCAAATCGCGGATGACGAAGCGATGCCTAAGTACGTAACGCAGCTTCAGCGTCGTATGTGGACGTGCGAGTGGAAGGAAGGCGCTGACACATCCAAGCTCGATTCCAAGCTGGCTCTGCAGGAAGTGTGTAACTACACGTGGGAGCTGGACATGAACTTCACCGAGCTCAAGTCGTATATCGAGGCGCGTGCAGCCGAAGAAAAACGAATTCTTGACCAGATGAAAGAGCTTCAGGGTGGTTCGGAAGGTGCGGAAACTGCAGAAGGTGCAGTGGAAGGCCAGAAGGGCTGAGATTAGCGATTGAACACAATGTGAATTGTGCATTTGAATCATGAGTTGTGAACAGGCGGATGACGAACCAGGTCTCCGCCTGTTTTTTATTTGTTTTCAGTACGTTAGCTGTGGTTGTACACGGAATTGGGCGGAAATTAAGCGGTCAATAAACTTGTTATAGACCCGAGTCCTTGAAGGAGCGCACAAGCGTTCAAAGTTAGGCTTATAATTACGCATTTCGCCGCGATTGTCGTGACATCGTGCCATAATTGTGGTAGCGTTTCGCCGCTTTGGTAAGGTACTTTCGAAGGTTCAAAGTGCCGTCAATTGCCGATTTTTTACCTTAAAGTAGTGCCCACATCGCGTGGTGTTGATGAGCTGGCTTTTTCATGAGTCGCTCCACCACGACAGACTTTTTCTTTGTATGGAAAAGTGTTCGAAACGGGCTGTTATCAGGATTAAGAATTCTATGGATCAAGAACACGATATTAAGGCATCTGAGCCGGCTGGTTCGGAAGAGCCTGCGAAAATGTCGCATGTTGTCAGTGCAGAATATACCTCTGAAAGCATTCAGGTCCTTGAAGGACTCGATGCCGTGCGTAAGCGGCCGGGTATGTACATCGGCGATACGGATGACGGTTCGGGTTTGCATCACATGGTCTACGAAGCGGTCGATAACGCAATCGATGAAGCGCTGGCGGGGCATTGTGACAAGATCACGGTCACGATTCATACCGATGAATCGGTTTCGATCGAAGATAACGGCCGCGGCATTCCGGTAGATATTCACAAGGCCCAGGGACGAAGTGCGGCTGAAGTTATCATGACGGTTTTGCATGCCGGTGGTAAATTCGACCAGAACTCCTACAAGGTTTCTGGTGGTTTGCACGGCGTGGGCGTTTCGGTTGTAAACGCACTGTCGAAATGGCTGCGGATGGAAATTAGTCGTAGTGGCCAGGTCTGGCAGATGGAATTCCGCAAGGGTGTTCCTGTGGAATCGCTCAAAGTCGTCGGTCAGGCAAAAACGACCGGGACCAAGATTACGTTTTTACCAGATCCGGAAGTCTTTAAGATTACGACGTTTTCGTTCGATGTGCTTTCACAACGACTGCGTGAAATGTCGTATCTGAACGCCGGTGTTCGCATCGCGATTACTGACGAGCGCGATAATAAGCATCACGACTTCAGTTTCGAAGGCGGAATTACGTCGTTCGTCGTTGATATGAACAAAAACAAGGCGCCGCTGCATCCGGATCCGATCTTCATTTATAAAGAGTTTCCGTCCGAAGGGATCTCGATCGAAGTCAGTATTCAGTGGAATGACTCGTATAACGAGAATATTTACTGCTATACGAATACGATTCGAAACCGTGATGGTGGTAGCCACCTGTCTGGTCTTCGCGGTGCATTGACGCGTACGATCAATATTTACGGCGTCAGCAACGGTATGCTCAAAGAGCAGATCACCGGTGAAGATATTCGTGAGGGGATTGCGGCGGTATTGTCGGTGAAGATGCCGGATCCGAAGTTCTCCAGCCAGACCAAAGATCGCCTGGTTTCCAACGAAGTCAAAGGCTACGTCGAGTCCGCTGTTAACGAGAAACTCGCCCAGTTCCTGGAAGAGAATCCGCAGACGGCACGTGCGATTATGGAAAAAGCCGTTGCGGCTGCACGCGCTCGTGATGCTGCGCGGCGTGCTCGTGAAATCTCGCGTAAATCTGCGCTGACGATTTCGGCACTGCCTGGAAAGCTGGCGGATTGTCAGTCGCGTGATCCAAAGCTGTGCGAATTGTACATCGTCGAAGGTGATTCCGCAGGTGGCTCGGCCAAACAAGGCCGAAATCGCAAGTTTCAGGCGATTTTGCCACTGCGCGGAAAGATTTTGAACGTCGAACGTGTGCGTTTTGACAAGATGTTGGCAAGTGCCGAAATCAATACGTTGATTTCAGCGCTGGGTTGCAGCATCGGCGAAGAGCATTTTGATATCGAGAAGTTGCGTTATCACAACATCATCCTGATGACAGACGCCGACGTCGACGGAAGTCACATTCGTACGCTTTTGTTGACGTTTTTCTATCGTCAGATGCCAGAAATCATTGAGCGAGGTTATCTGTATATCGCGCAGCCGCCGTTGTATGCGGTCAAGCGTGGACGTAATCTTGAGTATCTGAAAGACGAGCGCGCGTTGAGCGAGCTGTTGATCGAAAACGCGAAGAAAACGCTGACGTTGCACGGTGAAAGTGACACTGACGGCCGTCTTGAAGGCGACGAACTGGGCGTTTTCATTGATGATATGTTCCGTTATCGTGCGATTCTTGAGCGTATGGCTCGTCGAATCGACGATCGAATCGTAGATCAGATGGTTCAGGCCGGATTGTCGAGCGACGATCTGTTGGATCAAGCAAAACTTGCAGAAAAATTGGAAACCGTGCATCAGCGGTTGAAAGTTAAATTTTCGACGATTGCCTGGAACGTCGGTGCAATTGAAGAGGACGAGGAAATCACAGATTTACTCGCTGTAAACTGGTTGAGCCGTGTGGCAGGAACGTCGATTCAGACGCGTTTGACGCGTAATTTCTTCAGTGGCGGCGATTATCTCGAGCTGAGTCGTATCTGGGAAACGTTCAGTAAACTTGGCGAACGCGTTGTTGTGGATGATGGCAAAACGCAGCTCTCCTACACGACGATTGAAGAAGTGCTCGCACAGATTGTTGATCTGGGTAAGAAAGGCCAGACGATTCAGCGCTACAAGGGTCTGGGTGAGATGAATCCGGATCAGTTGTGGGATACGACGATGGATCCAGAAGCGCGTACGCTGTTGCAGGTTCGTGTTGAGGATGCGATCGAGGCCGATTCCTTGTTCACTATTTTGATGGGTGATCAGGTTGAGCCGCGACGCGAATTCATTGAATCGCATGCTCTGGAAGTACGTCATCTAGATATCTGATCTTCTGATATGTGTATTGAACGGGTTTCAAACGGGTGAGTTCGTTTTATGTCTAAACTACAGCTCCTTCATGGCTCTGCGGTTCAAAACGAACTGGGTTCGGATTCGAACGTTGAAATTTTCCGTTACGAACTTAACAAATTCGGCGTCGGCGCACTGCTGACGCTGGGTTTGTTATTTTTGTTGGGAGCGTTTGGAATCTGGTTATCAACCAGACTGGCGGGAATGCCCTGGAAACTGGCGTTCGGTGCGATGATCTTGGCCGGGGTGACCTTTTGCTCGATGGCGTCGTACTGGATCAATTTTGTGCGCGACAGTTTTGTCGCGACCACTGCAAGTGCGCTCTGGATCGGTGGTAAAGATCGCGCATGGAAGATCGATTGGAGCTTGCTCAACGCCCGCGCGCTGGGACTGCACAATCTTGAGCTTTCGCCGCTCAAAGGTGTTCTTTTGATCGAGGTTGGCGGCCAGAACATCAAACTTCCGCTGTTTAATGCGTTTGCGTATCTGCTGGATATTCAAAATTTCATGTTCTTTGTGTTGAATTACATCAAAGAAAATCATGACGAAGTGAACGGCGAAAGCACGACAGAAACCGAGCCGGCCGAGGAGACGTTGTTTGAAAACGTCGACGAAATTTCACAAGAAAGCGAGATTATAACCAAGGAATGACGATGACCGACCGACGAGCCGACCTTGTAAAACACGTTGAACAAACGATTGGTGAGCAAGGTGATCGTTTGATCGAGTTTCGACGTCACTTGCATGCCAATCCAGAGCTGAGTCGTCATGAATTTGAGACGACCGCAGCGATTCGTGAGCGGCTGGAAAACCTCGGGCTTGAGGTGCATGTGCGCCCGCAGGGTTGCGGGTTGTATACAGATCTGGTGCCGCCGGGGTTTGATCCGGCGCGTCATCCGACGGTTGCGATTCGCGGCGATATTGATGCGCTACCGATTCTAGAAATGAATACTGTGCCGTACGCATCGACGAATATTGGCGTGATGCATGCCTGTGGACATGATGTGCATACGGCGACGGTGTTCGGTACGGCGCTGGGTTTGATGGCCGTGCGCGACCAGTTGCCGGGGCGGATTCGACTGATTTTTCAGCATGCCGAAGAAGCTACGCCCGGCGGTGCGCTGGATATGATCGAGTTTGGCGCGCTTAAAGATGTCGATGGAATTCTGGCGCTGCATTGTGAACCGAACCTTGATTACGGCCAGATTGGCGTGCGAAATGGCGCATTTACGGCGGCGCTCGATCAGTTTGATTTTAGGGTTTCCGGTTCAGGCGGGCATGGTGCGCGGCCGCATTTGTCGATCGATCCGATTTTTGCGGGCACGCAGTTGGCGAGCGCGTTGTATCAATCGTTCGCAAGAAGTTTTGATGCGCGTGTGCCGATTGTGCTGACGATCGGGAAAATTCTCGGTGGGACTGTCTGTAATGTCATTCCGGATCAGTTCGAGATGTCGGGAACGATTCGCTCGATTTCGCCGGAGCATCGTGAGCAGATCGAGCCGTTGTTGCGCAGAATCGCAGGCGGTGTGTGCATGATTCACGACGCGCGCTTCGAGTTATGGATGAAGCATGGTGCGCCGGCGATTCTTAACGATGTTGAGATTACCGATGTTTATCGGGAGGTCGGTAGCGAGCTTTTGGGGGCCGAAAATGTGTACGAAATTCCGCTTCCCAGTATGGGCGGCGAGGATTTTTCGTACTATTTGGAGCATGTTCCGGGGGCGATGTTTCGGCTGGGGACGGCTAGAAGTGGCGCGCGTTATGCGTTGCATTCGCCGAAGTTTGACATCGATGAACGTGCCATTTCGCTGGGAGCACGCGTGCTTGCGACGTCGGCGATTCGGTTGCTCGAAAAACATGCTGCCAGACGCAGCATGTAATTCAAATTTCAATTAGAAAGCAACGACTTCGATGTGACCAATCGTGACGCGGTTCTGGCCGTCATGTGCAGTGCGCGGCTCGACTTTCATGCGATTGTCGCCGCGGAAGAATCCGAAATTCAGGCTGTATTTTCCGACGGACGAATAGCGCTCAATCGGAATATCGTACTCATCCTTCACAATATCGCCAGGAAGCCACTGGCTGGTGGGAAATTCTCCGCCGACGGGATCGTGATCTGCTAAGATTCGGTTGCCGGGGAAATCGACGTGGATGAAGAGTTTTTGGTCGCCGGAAACCTTGTTTAGAACGCGGAAATAGGTCGTCAATTTCATCGATTCGCCCCATTTGTAGGTGGCGACGCCGTCGGTATTGAGGGGTTTGTCCAGATCATAGCCGAGAAACTCGAGCTGGTTGTTGAAGACTGCGTGTTCTTGTTTTTCACCCTGAGCAAAGGTCACGGGGCGCTGGATTTTGGAATCGTCTGTTACGATCGCGTCGGCGACAAAGTTGTGATCGATTTCGCCGGATTTGAGCTGATTGCTGACGAGAATTGTTCGGCTGGATCGCGCATCCAGAACGGCCAGATTTTGGCGAGGCGTGGTTGCTGCGCGAAATTCGGAGTTTGCTGCGGCCAGGCGATTTCGTGGCATGACGGCAAAAAAGCGCTCAGGTGATTGGGCTTTTGCCAGAAAGTCTGCAGACGATTTGATTTGTGGACGACCTGCCAGATAGACCGAATCGTCGCTTGCTGGAATCTGGTAGCGGACGAGTTCTTCGCCGGGGGCGGTGTGTTCGACGAAGGTCTGGTAGACGCCGCGCTGGGACAGGTGATGCGTGATTTTGGGCGCGAAATCAAAGGTTACGACAAGGGCGAAAACGGTGAAAACGGCGGTGATAATCAGGCTGAAACCGGCTGGTTTTTCGATGAATCTGGCCAGTTTTCCGAAGATTCCGTCCTGGTTGCGGACGGCTTCGCGGTCTGCGGTGCGTTGTGAGGATGGAGAAATGACGAAGACTTCCTGGACATCGGTGTTGGAGAGCGTTCCATCGGCGGCATCGCTTGCGGGAACATTGGATGAACGGCGGTTTTTACGCCATTCTTTGAAACGGCCGGGCGCCGATTTTACGTCGCCCAAAGTAAGGACTGCCCAGGATACGACGCCGCCGAAGTAGGCGAGGAGTACGAGCATGGACGCGTATTTGATGGCTTTGAGAGTTTTGCCATAACTGAAGGTTTCGGGAAGCGTGAAGTCTTTTTGGAGCTGAACGAAAATCTCAATGAGGCGCGTTGGATAACGTTCGAGATCTTTTCCGAGCATCATAATCGTGGCGACAGCGACGAAACCCATTGCACCGAGCCAGAATGGTCGAAGTCGTGCGCTTTTCCAGAAAGTTCCGTCGGTCAATAGCAGCCCTACGCCGGCCATCAATGGGAAATAGGCCGGGTAGTAATAGTGGCCCTGGCTCGAAGCAATGGCGATGATCACGAGCGCGATAAAGCTCCAGACCAGTAACATGCGCTGGATTGCGAGTTGTGGGGTTAGCAAATTCGGGATTGGTTTGCCGTTTTCGTCGTTCAGGCGTGTGGCGCGCGACAAATAGCCGAGTGCCAGTGGAACGAGTGCGATCCAGGGCAACATGGAAAAGCCAATCTGGCGAAGCCACATCGCGAAATACATGTGTTGGCCGGCGTCGCTGCTAACGAATAAGTGGTTTTCCAGCAAATACGTCAGGACGGGCAATTTTCCGATGACTTCGCCATTCTGCAAGAGCACTGGATTGGCGTCGCCGTATGCGATGCTAAGGGCAAGTGCGGGAACTGCGACGATGGCCAGCGCGATTGCGCCGGATGAGCTGACGAGCGTGCGAATGACGTCTGTTCTGCGCGCGATGAGTATTGCCGCAAGGATTACAAAAGCCGGGACCAGGAGGGCGACCCATTGTGCGACGTGGGGCAAAAATAACTGGGTCGTGGCGGCGTCTGCAGCCTGGGAAAGTGCGTTTTTGCTGCGCGAAATACCCCAGATGACTACGCCAACGGCTGCTAGAAGTGACGAGCCGCCGAGGAAAATCTCGAACCGGCCGACTTCGCTGGCTGCGATCAGGTTTTCGCGAAGGCGCATGGCGTGGCGGTATGGGATCTGGGAGAGCGCAAATCCGGCGATGACGCTGAGGATCAAATACAGGCCAAGGATGCGTTGATCGAGAAAAGCGAGTGCTGTGGCGATGCCGAAAAGTGCGCCCCAGATGTGTTTTTTAGTTCGTGATTTTGCGTACAAAATCTGCACAAACGCCATGATGGCGAGTGATGTTGTGACCATGAAAAGCATTTCGCTGGTCGCCAGTTGTGCGCCCAGATAAACGGCCGGCAAAGTGACGAGTGAAATGCCGGTGAGTAGCGCGGTGCGGCTGCCAAAATAACGTCGCATCCAGAAAAAGCCGGCAAAAACCATCAAAAACGCGGCGGCGGCAAGTGGGAAGCGTGCGGCAAATTCGAATTTTCCAATTTCTGGATTTTCGGTGTCGGCCGTTGATTTCAGGGAAGTTCCCATCAACCAGGTTTTTAATAGCGGGCTGGCGATTGGTTTGCCGTCGTGGGTTGGTACGGCCCAGTTATAGCCGGGTTGTGTGGGATCTTGTGGATCGGTCACCGATTCTCCGCGCGAGAAATACTGTTGGGCGACCTGGATTTCGTTGGATTCCCAGGGCTCCCAGATTCCGATGCGCGAGATATTTCCGAATAGTAGAAGCAGGCTCACCGCGGCCAGGATGATGGTGGAAAGGATCAGACCGTTGCGTGATTCAAACCATGAAGGCTTCTGATCTTGGTTGTTCGGGGTGTTTTCGTGCTGCATGTATTTCTCCACGTCCCACGCCTGCGCGTCGACGAAATCTTGGGTATGATAAGGCAATAAACCTGCGCCTTTCGGGGCGGTTGTCTGTAACACAGCTCGCCGTTGGCTTCAATTTCGAAGGGCTTGCGGTGCGGGATTGTTGTATGAGGCGGGGGCCGTGCGGGGAGGCTTGGTGAGAATTTTGGTGGTTTTTGGAGAAATGAGTGGAAATCGTTGAGAATTGCGAAAATTCGGCGTGAAATGTGGGCAGGCAACCCTCTCGGAGACGGGAGCCGAGCCAGTGTTTTCGGGTGTTTTCCGGTTTTAATGCTCTTTTAATTGGGGGCGCCGACTGCCGCAGCAGATGAATACGATGTGCTAACGAGCCAGATCCAACATTAGAAAGGAGATGCAATGAAATATATTGATGTCGAAAATTGGCCACGACGTAGTCAGTTTGAATTTTTTCGCGGGTTTGCTCAGCCGTACTTTGATGTTTGCGTACGGGTTGATGTGACCGGCGTACGCCAGAGAACCCGTGAGAACAAGGAGTCATTATTTGCAAATATGCTTTTTGAAGCGATGGGTGCCGTGAACGAAATACCGGAGTTGCGCCAACGGATTCGCGGAGATCAGGTCGTTGAGCACGCGTTGGTGCATCCAAACTTTACGGTCCTGAACGCGAATGACGTCGTGAATTTTTGCACGGGAAATTGTCGTTTGGATCGGGCCGAATTTGCAGCGGACGTCGCGCGGCTGAGTGCTGCGACGCAGGTTCTGGACGAATTGCAGTTGGGCGACGATGCGATTCGCGACGACATGGTGTTTGCAACGAGTTTGCCGTGGTTGGATTTCCAGGCGATTAGCCACCCCTATGCCGGGAATTCTGAAAATTCGGGCGGATTCGGGGATTCAATTCCGCGACTGGCGTGGGGGAAAATCGTCGAGAACAATGGTCGTTCATCGGTGAGCGTGCAGTTGACGGTTCATCATGCGTTGGCGGATGGGTTGCATGTATCTCGGTTTTTTCAGGCGTTGGAAAGCCGGACGTGTTGATTGTATTTGAGTAACAAAGGCGGGCGGTGGCTACTTCGTAGGCGAGTGAAGCCGGTCTGCGCTGCAAGTCTTGTTCGCGAAAACAAGTTTTAAAGGGCATCAAACGAGAGTCAGGTTTTGCATTGTGAAGAACGGTCGGTGACGTGGCGTGTGTAAGTATTGTGAATCACTGGTGGGGAATGTGATCGGATATAGGGTTGATTGCGGGAAGTTGGACGATTGTAGGGAGAATGAATAGTTGTTTTATCGTTTACGGTTCCGGGCGAGAAAGTGACGTAAGTTGGCTTAAAATAAGGGGCAGCTCCCTTCTCTGAGAGGGTTTGGGAGTTGTGAGAAAAACTGTTTTGAAAATATTTTTAGCTTTTTGAAATAGATTGTTGGCCATCATGTTTTTGGTGTCTAACTGCTGTACATACGTGCATGGTTTTGGGGGTAGAGCACGGGTTTTTGAGTTGGGTGAAGCTTTGGCGCAGGTAGTTTTCGCGGAGTCGTACTGCTTTATTCGGAAGTTAATCTTTGATTTTCATAGGTTTTCTGATGGCATATAAACTTCGGATTCAACGCTCGGATCGGCTCTATTTGGTGACAACACGTTGCGTGGGGGCACAGCATCTGATGCGGCCCGATGCAGAGTGTTGCTTGATTATTCTGGCGTGCCTGAGCCGGTTTGTGGTGGCCCATAAGGTGGATGTGTATGGCTTTGTTTTTATGAGTAATCACTACCATCTGTTGTGCGGTGCGCCTCATCTGAATTTGAGTGCGTTTTTGCAGGATTTGAATAGCTCGATCGCCAGACGACTGAATGTGCATCGGGACCGGGAGGGTGTGTTTTTTGGAGAGCGTTATACAACTGTCGATGTTTTGGATGATGAGAAAGCGTTCGAAAAGTTGGTCTATATTCTGATGAATCCGTGTGCTGCGGGGCTTGTGGTGAAGCCTGGACAATATCCGGGTATTTCTTCGTACGACTATCATTTGAACGGTGAAAAAGTGCGCGGTCACTGGGTTGATCGGAAGCGGTATCATCGAAACCGCAAAAGAAATCCAGACGTTCGAAAAGCGGACTATACGACGACGTACGAGTTTGCGTTGAAGCCGCTTCCGAAAATGAAGATGTTGAGTGATGAGGAGCGTGCGAGGCGGATTAAAAAAGCGATCGAAAAGCGTTGTAGAAAGCTAAATAAACAACGGAAAATTGCCGGTAAAATTTGTTATCTTGGGCCAAAGATGTGTCGTGAATTAGATCCGTTTAGTGCACCGGTTCGGCCAAAAAAATCGAGGTATTCGGCGTGTGTTGGAACGGATTGTGTGGCTGTTCGGGAGTATAATGAGGAGCGTCGATTGGTGGTCGAGGCTTATCGAAAGGCCAGGAAGCTGGATTGTCGCGCAGTGCGTGAGAAGGCGGTAGCGGGGATTTGTTATCCGCCGGGAACGTTGCCGCCTGGGTGTCGGTGGTGTGTTCCATACGGGGATGAAAGACTGGGGGATGGGAAGGGGCGTGTGTGATTGGGAGTGATGGGGCGTGTGGAATATCGGTGTAGAAATGTGGCGTAGAATATAGGGGGCCCGGTCTCAGAGACGGGAGCGGGCGAAGCATTTGTGCGGGTTTTTGGTGGGGTTTGAGGGTGGCTTTGGGTTTAAGAATTCGACACAATCCACTGGTTTTTGCGAGCTTTGGCCGATTACGAATGATTACGGGCGCGTGATAGCGCAGCCGATGGCGCGGCGTGAATCCGGCTTTACGGATTTTCCGGCGCGGTACTGTTCGACGGCTTCTATGACCCAGTTGTGTGCGGGGCCGCCGGTCATGAGGGTGTCGGTGCGGCCCTGGTAGACGATGCCTTTGTGGTCGAAGACGTAGACTTCGGGGGTGGCACGGGCATTGAGTGCGATGGCGAATTTAGCATTGTCGTCGCGGTATACAGCCTGGGGGACGGAGCGTTCGGTCAGGGTGCTTTTGGCGAATTGGGCGGATTCGTCGGCGTTGGAGTGGACGACGATGATTTCGATGTCGGGGAATTTGGTGGCAAGGGCGTTGAGGGTTGCTTCGGACTTTTTGGCGCAGGGACATTTCGCGCCCCAGAACCAGTAGATCCGCATTTTTCCGGCTTCGGGGAGGCCGGGTTTATGGGTTTTGGCTGCGTCTTTGTATGTTTCGGACGTGTAAATCAAGGGAAGTGGGGGTTGTTGATTGAGGATTTTCGCGTAGTCGGCGGCGTTTGCTGTGGCCGGGGCGAGGTTGAAGGTCAGTAGCAGGGCGAATACTGTGAAAATGAATTTGTTAAAACCAGTCATAGGAGACTCTCCTGAGGGTGATTCCAAATTGAGCGCCGGTTAAGAGATTCTCGCCGAAATGATCGAGTGGAATGTCGCTGCCAATGCGCGTGGCGATAAACCATTGGGGAACGATGTAGGCGCCGGCTTGCAGGGTGAGGGCGCTGCGCCGTTCCTGGCTGCCTTCGATAAATTGGTTGTTTTCGAGGTGGCCGGTAGTGAATTCGGAGGCGATTGCGAGTGATAGATAGAGGCTATCATCGGCGAACATGGGGGCGTTTGCGGAATAGCCGATGGCGACGGAAGCATCCCAGCGAAGTTTGCGCGAGATTTCTCTGCCCAGTGCATTGGTAAATGCGAAGGGTTGTTGTGCGCCGACTTGCAGGCTCCAGAACATGCTGCCGTGGGTGTTTTCTAGTTGTAATTGTGCGCCGATATCGTAGGAGCCGGTGCCTGTTGTATCGGTTTGTAGCACGGTGTCACGGCGTTCGAGTGATTCGTAAACGGTACGACCCGTGGGAGCTTTTCCGGTGAGGGCGATGGCGAAGCCTGGGATATTCTGGCGTTGGCCAACGCCGGAAATTTCGTAGCGAAGACTGGCGGCGATGTCGCCGAGGCCGCCGTCGAATTCGGACAGGCGGGTGAAATTCTTGTAAGTTTCGACGAAGGGGACGATCAGCGAAAGTTGGAAATCTTCGTAGAGGCGTGCGGATGCGAAGAGTGTCTGACGAAATTCACGGGTATCGTGGGATAGGTCGACGTATTCTTGTTGATCGTGGCGTCCGTAGACTTCGCGAAATTGTGCGTCGACGCCGACCAAATAAACCTGGCCCGTAGCAAGTCGGCCAAGTCCGGTGCCCTGGGCAGCGCCGCAGCATGCCTGGGCGTGTGCGGCGGCGGGTTGGAGCGTGATGATGCTCAGTATGAGTAAACCTGCCGCGGGCAGAATCCAACGATGCATGCGGCCTCCTTTTTGAGTTTCCGATCAACTCAAATTACAAGATTCATTTAACACTGAAACCAAAGGCGATGGTGTCGTCGTGGTCGGCGTTTTTGAGGGTGATGCGTGCTTCCCAGTCGCCGGGCATGGTGTAGACGATGTCGGTTAGTTCGTAGACGCCGGCGTCTTTCTCGTTGACGACGGGTGTTGTGTTGGAGCCGTGGCCGTGGGCTGGCATCCAGGGGGTGACAGTGATGGCGAGCCCGTCGACCGGTGCGTCGTTGTTGGTGATCGTGAGTGTTAACTTGCCGGCGCCGGCGATGGGACTTGTGGGATCG
>JBEBSM010000039.1:0-15229 GCA_040394315.1 Lujinxingia vulgaris | reverse complement strand
GAGATGAAAAAGCACTCGGGTGAGTTGCCGATTATTGGTGTGAATACGTTTCTGGCAAAGGATGGCGATGCGAATGCGCCGCTTAAGTTGGAGCTGATTCGGTCGACGGAAGATGAGAAGCAAACGCAGCTTCGACATCTGAATGAATTTAAGGATGAGCATTCGGCGGAATCGACGGCGGCGCTTGAGCGTTTGCGTGATGTCGCACTGGCGGATGACAACATCTTTGCGGAATTGATGCAGACGGTTCGCGTAGCGAGCCTTGGTCAGATTACGCACACGCTTTATGAGGTCGGCGGTCAGTATCGTCGATCGATGTGATTTTCGTTTTAACAACGCAGTTTCTGTACAGGTAATTTGGACAATATGATCGTATTTACAGCCGAAAATCTCTCGAAAGCGTACGGCCCGCAGACTTTGTTTGAAAATGTATCTTTTGGCATCGCCGACAACGAGAAAGTTGGCCTGCTGGGTGTGAACGGCGCCGGAAAATCGACGCTTGTGCGCATAATTACCGGCGAGGAGATCGCGGATAGCGGTAAAATTAGTTATGGGCGCGATGCTCGTATCGAGTATTTGTCGCAAAATCCGGTGCTGGATGACAGCCTGAGCGCGTTGGACGCGGTTTTGGCGGATGGTCCGGAGTCTTTTCAGGTCGTGCGGGCGTATGAGGAAATCTGTCGTCAATTGGATGAAGATCCGTCGAACATGAAGATCATTGATAAGATGACGTCATTGGGCGCGGATATGGATCGGGTTCAGGGATGGACGCTGGAAAGTGACGCGAAGACGACGCTGAGTAAGCTCGGGCTTGAGGACTGGACGAAGATCGTCGGGACGATGTCGGGCGGGCAGAAAAAGCGCGTGGCGCTTGCGCGTGCGCTGATGCGCCCAAGCGATCTGCTTATTTTGGACGAGCCTACCAACCATTTGGATGTGACGACGGTTGCGTGGCTGGAGAATTATCTGGCGCAGCGTCAGAACGGTTTGTTGCTGATTACGCATGATCGGTATTTTTTGGATCGCGTGACGAACGTGATTTTGGAAATTGACGCGGGCCAGGTTCATCGGCACACCGGAAATTACAGTGCGTTTTTGGAAGCGCGGGCAAATCGCGAGTCGTTGCTTGCGATTCGTGAGCAAAAACGCTCGCAGCTTGCGAAAAAAGAGCTGGAGTGGCTGCGAACGGGTCCGAAAGCGCGAACGACAAAGAGTAAATCGCGTATTGATCGTGCAAACGAGCTGTTGAACACGAGTTATGCGCGTGAGGAACAGCGGGTTGAGATCGATACGGTGGAAAGTCGGCTGGGTCGAAAGATCATTGAAGTCGAAAACGTGTCGAAGGCTTTTGATGGCCGGACAGTTTTGAAGGATTTTACGTATTTTGGGACGCGTCGCGATCGGATCGGGATTGTTGGGCCAAATGGCGCGGGGAAATCAACGCTTCTTAATTTGATTGCCGGGCGTATTGAGCCGGATAGCGGGACGGTGGAGTTGGGATCGACGGTTGTGCTGGGATATTACGATCAGCAATCGATGGATCTCGATGAATCGATGCGTGTGCACGATTATATTACGCAGATTGCGCACCGGATCCCGACGTCGGACGGGTTTTTGACGGCGACGCAGATGCTTGAACTGTTTTTGTTCGATCGCGAGCGTCAGTGGACGTACGTGGGCAAGCTGTCGGGTGGTGAGAAGCGGCGTCTGTATTTGCTGCGGATCTTGATGAAGCAGCCCAACGTGTTGTTGCTGGATGAGCCTACGAACGATCTGGATGTGGAAACGCTGTCGGTGTTGGAAGACTATCTGGATAGTTTTGACGGCGTTGTGATGGTTGTAAGCCATGACCGGTATTTCCTGGATCGGGTGGTCGAGCATATTTTGAGCTTTGAGGACGACAGTACGGTTGTCGAAGTGCCTGGTAACTACACGTACTGGGCCGAGCATCAGCGTGAGCGTGAAGAGCTTGCGCGTGATGCGGATCGCTTAGCGGTCAAGCAAAAGGCTGCTGCAGCCAAGGTTGCGGCAGCGCAACCTGCGCCGAGCAGTAGCAAGGGTGAGCGCAAGCTGACTTTTAATGAACAGCGTGAGTTCGAGAAGCTTGAGCGCAGGATTGCAGAGATTGAGAAGCGCGTGGCGGCGATTGATCAGGAGATGATCGCGCAATCGGACGCGTTTGAGCGGATTGCTGAGCTTCATGAGGACAAGATGAAGCTCGAGTCCGAGCTAGAAATCAGCATCGAGCGGTGGATGACATTGGGTGAACTCGCTTGATGTGATCTTGTCAGGATCGGATGCGATCACGGCCGATTATTGTGTGGCTATATTATTACGCATACATTGTAAGTAGCCGTCTCTGTCATACGTATAAGCGGACCCCCATTCTTCAGGACGTTCTTTGGATGTGGAGTCCGCAAAGCATTTTCGGTGATGAAAACCGATGGTATCCATGCAGATTTTTTCGTCGGCAACGTCGCGCATGCAGCGTCTTTTGAATAGTTTTGCGTAGTCCTGGGCAATTTCCGGGTCGGGCTGATCGAGGCCTTTTATGCTCACGGAAGTCCATATTGCGACGCCGATGACGATGATGGAAACTACAACTAACACTGCGATTTTAGAGGCTTTTTTGCTTTTGTCTGGTTGGGTTTGCATTGTATCACTTTGGCGTTGAGCCAGAACTAAAGGGTGGCTGGGAAAGGACGTACAAGGCTTGTTGGGGAGTAGTACGTTTGAAGTTTGGACACAAGATGGATCGACGAGAACAGAGGATGGATTGGTTCATGTCGTGGAATAAGAATGTGAGAAATAGCTGGCTAGTTAAAAAAAGTTGACAATATTTAACTGCGAAATAAAGGATTGTGGTTGCAATCCAGAAACTGAGCTGTCATTATCGTGTTGTTCATGCAAACGGACTTCATGACATTTGATAATTCGATGACCTGTTCCCAGGCAAACATTCCGAATCCGGGATGATTGAAAAGGAAACCAGGGAAACGAATCAAAGCTCTTGACAGGACGTATGTAGGAATGGAAAGACAGTCTAACAAGAATTCTGGAATGTGTTCTTAATATTGGCTGTTTAGTTTTGTGGGTGCAAGCCCGTAATATCGGCGTGGGTCGGCAATAGTTGAACGACTCGTCCAAAAGCAATGCGGAGAAGTTAGAAATGTCCAAAAAGATTCAGGGAACGGTGAAGTGGTTTAATGACGACAAGGGCTACGGCTTCTTGACACAACCGGACGGAGATGACGTGTTCTGTCATTTCAGTGCAATTGAAGGCGGCGGTTTCAAAAGCCTTCGTGAAGCACAAGCGGTTGAATTTGAAGTTGAGCAAGGTCCTAAAGGCCTTCAGGCAATCAATGTCGTGCCGCTCGATTAATCGCTATCCAGTTTCATCCGGGAGTACACCCCCCGGCAACTTCTAAGTTTTGAAGTGAAAGTTCACTGAAAGGCTTATGGGCACCGCTTTGACGAGCAGTGCCGGCTACTACCAGGCATTGATTCTATTTCGGAGTCAGTTGCTATTTTAGGGTTAACACCCGTTCTATCTTGATTGAGTTCATAAGTGGGCTCAGTCATCCAAGCATCTCAGGAGATGTTGAATGTCCAGAAAGATCCAAGGTACCGTGAAGTGGTTTAATGATGACAAAGGTTTTGGTTTCTTGACGCAGCCAGACGGCGATGACGTGTTCTGTCACTACAGCGCCATCCAGGGCAACGGTTTCAAGAGCCTTCGCGAAGCACAGCGCGTTGAATTCGAAGTCGAGCAAGGACCGAAAGGCCTGCAGGCTGTGAATGTCATGCCGCTCGATTAATCACTTTATTCGGGTTCGCCCGGATAGTTTGATTGTCCCGCTCGCATAGATAAAGACCCGGACTACTTAGGTAGTTCGGGTTTTTTTCTTTTCTTGATGCGTTGAAAATTTCAAGAAAAGAAAGCGGGATCTTCAGTGACTGAAGATCCCGCAATTGTGTTCTATAGGTACAAAAGAGTTGGGATTACTCTAGGGGGACAACATTGATGGCCTGCAGGCCTTTGGGGCCTTGTTCGATTTCAAAGCGAACTTTTTGGTCTTCCTGAAGGGTTTTAAATCCTCCAGCATTGATGGCGCTGTAGTGACAGAATACGTCGTCGCCATCCTGGCGGCTAAGAAAACCGTAGCCTTTGTCATTGTTAAACCATTTTACAAAACCTTCGTACGTTTGTGCCATGTTCGAGTTCTCCGGAAACAGACGGCGTTAAGCCGCTGGCCGTCGATGAACTGTACTCGGTGGAGTGTTCATTGAGGCGGCCAAATTCATAGTTGGTACTGCCGACCACAAACCGTTGGGTCGCAAGCACATTCATGGCTCGAATTTCGCGGCAAAATGCACACCCACCATAGGGTGCATTGCGCAAAACGAAATCAAAACTGCCGAGGTCTGAACGTATATAGAAATATAATAGCGATACCCGGATTGCAAGGGGCAGCGGCTAAAAATCCTGCATAGTTTTCCCCCAGGATATTTTTTGTTGAGTTGAGAACGTAAGCTCATGAAATTGCATTGGTATACCGAGGATTGTGTAATTTATTATTAACCGTGGTATGAGTGTGGATGTCGTATGGTGATGACCCGGGTATTAGAGGATTTCGGATGACTGATTGTAGAAGAGTTCGCGCAACCAATTTGGGGCAGGTAGGGATGATTGCCGTGACGATGGTCGCGATCGTGCTGATGGCAGCATTGGTTGGTTGCGGTGAATCTGAGCCGGCGGTGCCGAACAGCGAAAATGGTGTGTTTTTCGTGGACAATCAGTATGGCATTGCGTCCGGTTGGAAATCTGACATTACGCTGGTGGGTCCGCAGACGGCCGAGCAGGCGTGTGATGCGGCGACGGGTGTGTGCGGTTTTGAGCACACGCCGCTCAAAATTATCGATGTGCGATCGCTTGATCCGTCGGTTGTGAAGGTGCTTAGCAGCAGACCGTTTGCTTCGGCGTTGGCCAAGGGCGGCCAGATCCAGGTTGAGACTGTCGCTGAGGGGACGGCGACGCTGGAGGCGGATGTCGAGATTGATGGCGCCGTGCAGACCGACAGGTTTGAGGTGCGTGTGGAGGCAGTTGCGCGCGTCGCGTTGAGTCGTGGTGCGGGACAGATGGCGCCGTATTCGCGTTATGCTGGCTGTACTGATGATCAAGGTGGCGCGTATGTGCTGGCTGATCCGACCGGGCACGAGATTGAAATTGTTTTGAAGAAGGGAAACGCAAAAAACGAGGCGCTGCGTGGTTATGGCGTGTATCCGCTGAAGGCTAGTCCGGCGGAGAGTGTGGAGTTTAAGCGTTATGATGAGTTGCGCCAGCGGTTGACGTTTCAGCCAAAGGCCAGTGGCCAGATCGTTTTGACGGCGGACATGGGTGGAAACGCGCTGGCTTTTCACTTTGTGACGGAAGCGGCGGTCGATGGGCTATTGCCGGCTGTTTTTGCGCTCGATCAGCAGGGCCACCGCTCACAAAAGGTAAATCAGCTTGTGCAGGGCCGTGTGTTTGACGTGGCGTTGTTTCCAACGGTGCAAAAAGCGTGGCTTTGTGGTGGGGATATTACGGTGAAGCGAGAAGTGCTGACGCCGAGCAATTGTTCGTTGGTTGGCGATGGGCACTATCGTTCGGAGCAGCTTATCAAAGCAACGAACCCGGGCGAGTGCCGGGTTCGTTTTGTGTCGGAGAAAGCTGCTGGGGGGCGGGGAATCGTGTTTGATCTGCGTCTGGATGTAATTCCTGGCGAGTATGCAGATTCCGGCTGGTGAGCGGTGTGTGAGTCGTGGTGAATCAGGCGTTGGTCAGCCGGTCCACCAGATCGATGTAGCGTTGCATTGCGATTTCTTTGGACATTCCTTTGTGGGTTGCCCATGCGTCGAACTTTGCGCGCTCACGCATTTGCAGTCTGCCGGGCTGTTTGCCTTCGACATCGCCTGAGGTTCCTTGCTTATAGAGCGCGTAGAGGTCAAGCAGCTCGGAGTTGGACGGGGAGGACTTGAGACCTTTGACGCGTACGGCAGCTGCTTGGAAATCTTCGAGAATACCCATGATAATGCCTTATGAAATGGAGTTAGTGGAGATCAGGGTTGAACGCCGCGAAGGAAGCCGGCGTTTGTTTTGGTGTCTCTGAGGCGCTTGAGCATCCAGGACAGTGCGTCGGCTTCGCTCATGTCGGAGAGTTTGCGGCGTAGAACGGGGATTCGCTCTTTTTCGAGGTCATCGAGCATGTCTGCTTCGCGGCGTGTTCCGGTGTTGGCGATGTGGACGGCTGGCCAGATTCGTTTGGTGGCGATTTCGCGGTCGAGCACGAGCTCCATGTTACCGGTGCCTTTGAACTCCTGGAAAATGACTTCATCCATGCGGCTGCCGGTGTCGATCAGGGCTGTTCCGATGATGGTCAGGCTTCCGCCTTCCTCGAGGTTTCGGGCAGCGCCGAAAAGTTGGCGAGGAATGTCGAGGGCGCCGGCTGTGACGCCGCCGGAAAGGGTTTTTCCGGACGGGTCGGAGTAGGTATTGTTGTAGGAACGTGCCAGGCGCGTGATGGAATCGAGCAAAATCAGGACGTCTTCGCCTTTGAGCATGCGCGAGATTGCGTCGACAAAGACCTGTTCGGCGACGCGAATATGGTTTTTGGAAGGCTTGTCGGTGGTGGAAGCGACGACTTCGAAGGGCATGTTGCGTGCAAAGTCGGTGGCTTCCTCGGGGCGTTCGTCGATGAGCAGCGCTACCTGATAGATGTCGGGATAGTTGGCAGCGACGGCCTTGCCGATGGTTTGCAAGATGGAGGTTTTACCGGCCTTGGGCGGACTCGTAATCAGACAGCGCTGTCCACGCGAGATTGGCGAGAGTAAGTCGATGACTCGCCCGGTGTATTCGGTCGGGGTTGTTTCCATTCGCAGCCGTTCAGTCGGCTGAATCGCCGTATAATCGGAGAGTCGACCAGTCAGAGTTTGGAGGGTTTCTCGCTGATCTTGGGGCGATGGGCTACGTTTGCCGCGGCTTCTCTTTCTACTCATTTATCGGGGATCGGGTAACAGGTTGGTGGAACATGTGAATCCATTCGATGGAATGGACACATTTCAAAGTCTAGCCTGGCGAACTAAAACCCGAGAAGACGGGATCGCAGCAGGTACAAGACGGTTCTTAGGATGAGCTAAGCACACGATGAATCAGAATGACAATGGAAATCTACTTTTCGGGCCGGGTTCGGTGTATTTGCGCGTTAAAGGGGTTGAATTAATGACAAAACCGAGTCATTTTGATGGCATAAGGTAATAAATAATTTCGGTGCGCAGCGGTATGTGGCTGATGTTGGCGTGGATGTGCGCTGTATTGCGGTTGGCTCCCGTGGTAGAGAATGATTTATTGAGAAATCTTCCATAGAGAATTGTTCAACGTCAGAGAAAACATGAATGATTTAACACTAGACCTATTGCGCGATCCGCCGGTTTATATTGGCGAGGGAATTTCGTTGCGGATTCTCGAGGAGGAAATCCATGACGAGAGAACGCTTCAAAATCAGCAGGTTGAAGAACTTCATGAGCTTCGAAACCGGAATGAAGAGCTGCAGCGGGCGCTTCGTGATGAAATGAGTCGATTGCGTGAGGTTTCGGATCATTTACATCGTGCGCAAAACCGGGGCGGGGTGTCGAGTGGGCTTCGTGCGGTGTTTGCGAAGCTGCCGTGGGTTCAGGATCGTGTGATTACACGAAACTCGATCGAGCAGTTGTTGCGAGCGCAGTATGAGCTGAGTGCGCGTCGTTTGAAGGAATCGGCGGAGCTTGGCGACCGGTTGGAGGCGGCGCGGGCTAATTTGTTTGATGAGATTGAGCGTTTGAACGGTCGGATTATTGTTTCGGCGCGGAATGAAGAGGTTGCGGAAGCCTTTGTGGCGTCGGTTAAGCGCGCGCAAAGAGAGCTTGAGCGTGAACACAGCGCGTTGGACCCGTCGTCGGTCGAAGCGCGTGAGACGCAGGCTCACATCGATCTGGCGCGTCGGTTGCTGGTGGAGCACACCGGTTTTTTGAAGCTGTATAGTACGGCAGAAGAACGTCTAGATAAGTTGAAGCAGAATACGCATCAGCTTGCGGAAACGATTGCGTATTTGCGTAGTGACATCAATTTGTATGTGACGGCAGCGAGTGAAAAACTCGACATTATTGCGGGGCAGATTCAGGTGATTGGTGCGGCGGCGGATGCTGCGGTTGTGATGCTGGAACTGAAGCATTCGTTGGAAACGATGACGGATGCGATCAATCAGACGACGCAGTTTGTGTCGGAAACGCAGGCTTATTTTCGGCGCAATGTCGATCAGATGGTCGATGAACTCGATCTGTATGATGAGCAAACGGTGATGGTTTTTGATCAGAACCTGGCGTTCAATGAGATCGTGGATGAATACCGCGTGTGAATGGATGGCTTCGATGAATTATAGCAGACCATTGAAGAGCTTGCGCAGGTGAAGTCGGACTGAAAACGATTTGTATTGAAGTGAGAAATTATGCTGCAGGGTGATGAAGAATCCAGATATGTGAACTGGTTTCGCGGTGTGTTGCGGGCGGCGCGGCTGAATAGCAGCTATCCGGATAGTCGTGCGATGTCGATGCATGTGGGTGCGATGAGTCCGGCGGTTCATCGTGGTTTGTATGCGGGTTTGCAGGTTCATTCGGAAAGTGGTTTGCCGAGCTATCGTGAATGGACGCGTGTTCAGACCGACAAGCAAATTGCGGGGGAGCAGTTGGCTCAGCTTGGGAGTCGGGCGAGGCTGGAGGCAACGGCGCGTGGTTCGACTGCGGAAATTCATCAAAAGCAGCTTCATAAATATGATTACTACCGTGAGATTGAGGGGATAACGCTTGCGCCGTTGGATGGGATGCAGGTTGCGCTGCGGCGGATCGAAGCAGAGCGTAATGTGGCTCATTTTACGGTTGTGTTTGATAAGTTTGACGCTGCGGGTTTGTTTACGCGTTATACCATTGAGTTGTCGCAGCAGGCGTCGGTGTGGGGTGGTTCGGCGGTTGTTTTGGACAAGGAAACGGCGGCTTATACCGAAGGTTTTAAGGCGCTGATTTACAAGTACAGTTCGCTGGATTCGGAGCTGACTTTTGGGCGATTGGCGGGGATTGAAGGGCTGGAAATTGAGCGTGTGAACAAGGGGACGGTGGGGCCTTTTTATCGAAGCGGGATGGATTTGACGGCGGTTGCGCCGGAGCCGATTGCGGAAATGCTGGCAAGCGTTGGTGACGGGTTTGTGGCGATGTTTGCTCTGGATTCGTCGGCGATGGATGTGGCGAATCATCAAAATAACGATCCGTTCGGGGCGTTTTTTGGGGGCGGTTTATCGGCCGAGTTGCGGGCTGGTTTTCAGCAGGCGCGGCAGTTGTATGGCTATCATGTCTATAAAGATCGCAAGTTTGTGGTGTCGAGAGAGCTTGTGGAGCCGATGCAGAAGTTTTGCAGTGCGATGAATACGCAGAACATTATTTACGGGATGTAGGCAGTTTTATTGTTGCATAGAATGGGAGAATATCCGGTGAGTGCAGACGCAAAATACGATGGAATTGTCGAAAACCTGGTGAATCAGTTTAGTTCATCGCTGGATTGTTTGCGTGAGCTTGCGCAAAACTCGATCGATGCGGGGACGCCGCGGGTTGAGGTCTGGATGGATTTTACGCCGGGTGTGGGGCGCGACGGCAGTATTGAGATTCATGTCGACGACTTTGGGGAGGGCATGGATGAGGCGGTGATCGATAACCAGCTCACGCAGTTGTTTGCGTCGTCGAAAGACAATGATCTGACGAAAATTGGCAAGTTTGGGATCGGGTTTGTGTCGGTGTTTGCGCTTTTACCGCGTGCGGTGCTTTTGCATACGGGTAGAAATGGCGAATATTGGGAGATTTTGTTCAATCCGGATCGAAGCTTTTTGAAGACGAAGCTGACGGTGCCGGTTGAGGGGACGCAAATCACGTTGTTTTTGAGTGGGGATCTGGCGGCTTATAAGAAGCTGGTTGAGGATGTTCCGAAAACATTGCGGCACTGGTGCAGTCATTCGGATGTGGAAATCACGTTTGAGGATCGTTACGGACAGGTGAACTTTGATGAGCCGTTGCTTATCAACGCGGCGTTTGCGGTCGAAGGCGATTGCATGCAGCACGTGACGCACCAGGGGACGGAAATTGTGGTGGCGTTCAGTCAAAAGCCGATTTACGGGTTTTATAATCGTGGTTTGACGTTGGCGTTGACGGAGATTGGCGATGACGTTCTGGGGAAACGCAACGCGCGGTATGGTCATATCGGGTTCAAGATAAAATCGCGTTATCTCGAGCATACGTTGGCGCGTGAAACGATTATGCGTGACGAGCAGTATGAAAAGGCGATGGCTTTGATCGATGGTGCGGTCAACAACGAGCTGCTCGAGGCGCTGGTTTTGGAGGTGGAGGCGCTGGTTCAAATCGCGCGGTGGGACGTGGCTCAGTTGGCGACTTATCATCGCCTGTTGGGTTATTTGAGTGAGGAACCGGAGGGAAACCTGCGGAAAGTTGAAACGCGTTCGATCATTCGGCTGGTGGATGGATCTTGTTGCTCTCTGACGGATTTGTTCGAGGAGTGGAAGCGTGAAAAGCGTGTTTTGATGAGTGATAGTTTTGATGACTTGAGCGCGTTGCTTTTGAAAAGTGGGACGCCGGTGGTGTTTGGGATGGCGTCGACTTCCGGGTCGGGTTTTGGGGTGGATGTTGTCCGAAAACTGCTTGTGCGGAGTCTGACGTTGCAGTTGGATGCGTCTGTGGCGGGTGGCATGCTGCGTGCGGGGCAGTGGATTGCGGGTGGATTGGGGATCCATCCGGCGTTTTTGAAAGGACGGATGGTCGGGCCGCAGTCGATTGCAAATCCAGCGAGTATTTATTTCCCGGTGCAGTTGGATGAGAAAACGCCGGATGAAATCGTGCCGCTTTTGAAGGGGGCGGAGCGCTTGTTGACGACGTGTAAAAGCGGCTATCGGCGTTTGACGAGCGTGGGGATGTTGAAAACGGCGTCGAAAACGCCGTTTTTTGTCGTCATTGCGAAGGTTGAAAAGCTGATGATGCGTCCGCCGGCCGGGGCGAGTGCGGAGTTGAGGCGGGCGATGGAAGTGGCTGTGAATCGCGAGCATCCGCGGTTTCAGGAGATTTTGGACGTCTATCGAACGGACCCTGAAATGGGGACGTATATGCTGGCGAAAGCTCTATTGCTGGAAGAAGACAGCCGGCTTGATTTGGATTCTCAGTTGATGGAAGAGGCGTTGCGTCCAACGGTGCGGGCGTTTTCGGGTATGAAAGGGGAGGTGAAATCATGACGTCGATTGAAGATGTAATTGCGCGCAGTCGGCAGCCAGGTGGGTTTTCGGAGCATCGCACGTTTACGCTGGCCAGGGACCGGGCGATCGAGAAAATGCGGCAGTTCGCGCTGGCGGATCCTCATTATTATATTCTGGAGCTGATTCAGTCGGCGATCGCAAACAACGCGACGTTTATCGATATTACGTTGGATGATTCGCAGGTTCTTTTTTCGTATGTCGGGGGAAATTACAAAAAAGCGGAGCTTGAGCAGTTGTTCGACTTTTTGTTTGCGTCGAATGCGAATGTTGAGCAGGGGTCGCTGCGTTTGCTGGCGCTGGGCGTGAACGCATTGATGCTTTTTGAGCCGGACGAGATCATTCTGGAGTCGGGCGACGGAACGCTTGCGGGGACGACGCGGGTTGTGATCAACCGCGGCAAGGGCGTTGTGGATGTTGGAACGCCGGAGCAGGCTCTGGCGGGTACGTTTATGCGTGCGACGGGTTTGAAGCGTCGTGCGATGGCGAAGCGAAGCGCGCTTGAGGCAGTGGGTGGGCGTCCGCTTGAGTACACGGCGATTGAGGAGCGGTGCATCGTCGCCCCCGTTCCCGTAATCGTCAACAGCGAGCCGATTTTCGGCTATTCTCGCCAGCGCTCACCCCAGCTATTCGGGTTTTCGCATACGATAAGTTTTGATGAAGGGGATTTGTACGGAACGATAGGTCTTGCGTCGCGTAAATCGAGCGCGGTTTTTCGGCTGGTGACGCATGGCGCGTGGGTTCAAACGGTGGGGCACGACTTTTTGGAGCGTGTGAACACGGGTTATGAGGAACCGTTGTTGGGCGGCGTGATTTCGTTTGGGCCTTTGCGAAAAACGGCCGATCACAGCGGGATTGTGAAGGACGCGGTTTACGATCAGATGTGGCAACGGTTGTTGCCTTATCTGGAGCAGTTGCGTTTTGGAACGCAGGCCAATCGGATGGCGAACATTCTGCATGTGGGTGGGGCGAGGGTGACGCCGGTGGAGGTGATCCAGTTGATTCGGGACATGAAAGGTGTGGTGATTTTGCCGGTGCAAAAATTTGCGACGGATAAAAACCTGGTTGAGCATGCGCGTCGCATTGGGGAGGCGTTGTCGTATCCGGTGTTGTGCGTGGACGACAGCCAGGAAGCGTTTGTTCGTTCGGTGGCGGGTGATTCGTGGCCTGTCATTGCGGCCAACGTCGACGATCCGGGTGAGCTGTCATTTTATCAAAAGCCGGAGAATGTGTTGCCGGCCAGGCCCTGGTTGATCGAGCCGATCGATTGTCCTGCGGTGACGATGGATGAAGTCAACACTTATATCGATTCGAAGGATCTGGATAAGTTGCACAATGGGGATGCCTTTGAATTGAGAAAGAAGTTCTGGGGAGGGACGCGGGCAATTCGGACGACGTTGTATACGCAGTTTGATGCCGAACAGCGCGATGGGGCCGATAAAACCTGGACGGATTTGCGGGTGTGGATTCAGGTCGGTGGCCGGTTAGTCCAGGAGGTGCGGCTGCCGGCGTTTTTTCCGGGGCAGGTGCTGGTCGTAGAAAATCCGGATATGCAGCCGGCGCGCTTGCGTCAGTCGGTTCACAAGAATGAACCGCCGATGGCTGTGATGATTGCGCAGGCGCTGGCGTCGATGTTTGCGACGACAATCCATGAATCAGCAAGCGATGTGATTGAGTCGCTCGGTGCGGTGAATGTTGCGCCGGATAGTCTGGGCGCGCGCTGGATCGTGGCGGGACTTGCGCGCGCAACGATTACGCGGCTGAACGCGGAGCCGGGGCAGGATGCGTCGATGTCCATCGCGCTGGTGGATTATCGGCTCCAATCTGCGTTGATGGACGTGGCTGTGTTTACGACTTTGACCGGGGAGTCGCGCAGTGTGCGTGATCTTTCGGCGATGATTCAGGACGGCTGTGGCTTGATTTACGGCGTGGTTCCGGAGGTCGAGGCGGATTTGGCGGGGCTGGATCGCGGCAAAATTCTGCGCCTGGATATGCATCTGGAGCGCTTGTTGGTCGAGCTTTTAGGCGAAGCTGCGTATGTGCGGGTGGATGGACGCGATGTGCTTGCGGAGTACCGCGGGGTTCAGTGTCGCGATATTGCGCTGGGGCTGCGGAATTACATTGATTTTCCGCTTCTGGTGGAAGGTGTCGATCCGACGGGGTGGCCGGAAGCGGAGCAGCGGTTGTGTGTTCTGGAGTTGTTGCAGCAGTTGAAGGCGCAGGTTGCGTCGTCGAGAAGCGATATTCCGCAGGAAAACAGGCGTCAGGCGTTGCGGCATTTGCAGTGGTTTGCGTTGAATCGCGCGGATTATGCGTTGGCGAAGGGGATAACGTATATCGACAACGAGCCGTTGTTTTTGACGAGTGATGAGTTGGTGGTGGCGTACGACATTGTTCGTAGCGCGCAGCAACGTGCGGGCGATCTGCGGATGTTGGATGGGATGGCGCGCGACGTGGTGAGTCCTGGCCCGTTATTTAACAAGCCTCGGCACGAGGTTTCTTCGTTTGAGGCGCGCGTTGAGCTGGCGATGAACCCGTATTTGTTCTGGCTGTTGAGTGCGCGCGGGCACATCGTCGGGCTTTCGGTTCATGCCTCGCTTGGTGGGGATTCGGACGGTTTTTCGCAGGCCGATGAAGGCGATCAGACGCGTTATTTCGCTGAAATGGAACTCAAAGACGATCTGCTTGGTGGTGTGCTGAAGATTCCGTTTTATGAATTTTATGACGATACGGGCGCTGCGATATCTGGTCAAAAGGCTTCGGGCGCGGTCGTGGCGGTTTCACACGATCGCCAGACGGTGGACGTTTTTGAGGATATTTTTCATGCGTTCGGCGTGGTTGGGTTTGTGAAGGTGCATTCCGCCGGTGTTGAGCGTGACGCGCTGCATGGAATGGTGACGGACGGTGCCAGATCGTTGTTAAATCAACAGATTCACCGCGTCGCCAGTGGGGCGCTGACGCAGGGCGCGTTGTATGAACAGGTTGTTTTGTACCTGCTTCGGTATGCCGGGCAACATTTGCAGCTTCATAGGGAGGCGGACGGGCGAATCGGTGCGCGCGTTGTGGATGCGATGGCAAATCGGATTTTGGAATTGCCGTTGTTCACGGCGCAGCAGGGCAGCCCGGTGTCGATTCGACGGCTTTATTACGCGTTCCGAAACGCTCATTTTACAAATCCGGACGCTGGATTTGAGGATTTGCAGTGGGCCAGCAATTTGATTGCGCTGGAAGAGATTTCGGACCCGTTGAAAGCATGGTTGGTCGCGCATTTTCATCCCAATCGCGTGCGCCCGGTTGTGGAACGCCGGCGCGAGCCGGTTGTGGAGCCTGTGAAAGTTGAGACGTCGGAGGTTTCTGAAAAGCAGCAGGCGCTTGCGGCGTCGATTCTCTACTGGTTCCAGGTATTGCGGCCAGATTCTGGCTTTTTTGCGGTGGCCCCGGGCGCGCAAGAAATGCCGATGAGGCTGGAATTTGGCGAGCATCCGCAGATGGTGCAGCGGCGTGGGGGGAGGGCGGAGGCGCTTCTTGCAGTGGATGTCGCGTCGAGATGGCAGGTGTTGGAGCGCAATCCTGGGGGAGATTCTGCGTTTTTAGGACTGACGGTCTGGCTCAATCCGAATCATTGGATGGTGCAGTGGGCGCTGGCGAGTGGGCCGGGCGAGGCGCGACCGTTGGCGTGGTTGTTGCTGGCGGTTTATGCACAGGTCAATGAGGTTCTGGAGGCGGTGACCAACACCGATGAACAGCTCTTCCAACAACGGGTTTTTTCAGCGCTTCAATCCAAAACGTTGACGTGGCGGCGGCGGCGGGCCTAAAGCGACGATCACTTCGCCAAACGTCTGGGGATGGCCGAACAGAGG
>JBEBSM010000038.1:0-15482 GCA_040394315.1 Lujinxingia vulgaris | reverse complement strand
AAAATCCCGACAACTTCGAGTTCATACGAAATCGAAAACGCGATGACATCAAAATCACTGACCGGCGTCTGCGTTTCGTAGCTAAACAGCGGCGTATTAAACCGCCGATAAGCCCCCGGATCGTCTGGCAAAAAGCTGCGCTCGCAGGCCACATCCTCACGTTCGTTCAACGTGCGATAAATCGTCTGGAAACCAAGTGAACTCATCGCCACGCGATACGGTGACGGATAAACCAACGCCACGCGCATCGGCGCCGTTTTGTACATCGTTCCCAGCTCTGCGTTGAGCAAATCCTGGGCCTGTTGCTTCAGTAAAAAACTACTCATATTCTCCGATATTTCTCATTGACTCTTTTGTCGCTAAAACCGCTAAAAACCGCACCAACACTGGACCGCTCCCTTCTCTGAGAGGGGTACCACACTCCCGAAAACCGACTTTTGACCGCACCCTGGAGCCGGGTGAAACCCGTACGCAGCGCGTTTCTGTTGTAGCCCCACGAGAATCGTGGGGTGTGACATTTCAAATCACCAAGGTCCCTATACCCACCACAATCACGCCAACACCAGACTCATCTCACAGCCATCATCCGTAGCACGCCAGCCCGGCGCAATAACCCACGCCTGACCACCAGCCTTCAAATGCGCCGCCAGCCGTCCCTGATGAACTTCACTATCCGGATCAAACGTCCAACGCACGCCGTCCGGAATTTCACTCCAACCAAACACGTCCGCCCCACGCGCCATATTTAACAAAACATCTTTCGGCGGTAATTCTAATCGATACACAAAACTATCTTCCGGATACGTGTGAACCGTCGGGCGATGAATCGTGATTTCCATCGAACCAAACCGCACGTGCACACGAATCGCCGGATTAAAAAACTGCGTCACGCCAATTTGTGTGCGCGCACCGTAAACCGCCAACGCCAACGCCTTTGTACGCGTCGCAAGTCCCTGGCCACTGAGCTGACTGTGCAACGAAAACCCGCTCACACAATCAGCCTCGACGGTCGGACACGCGCAATACTCAGAAACCGGTACCATGCCTTCGTAGTCGTCATCTAGCTCGAGCAAATCCGCCAATTCATGACGAATGTACGCGCGCGGCAACATAAAACCGACCACCGCAGACGGTAAAATCGCGCAATCCAGCATAACCCACAAAGGCATGCCCATGCTCTCTTTGCCACCAAAAGCCGCCTGATTACTGCGATTCAAGATCCGACAAAACTCCGCATTCTCCTCGTCTTCCACTCGCAAAAGCTCTATCGGACGACCAATATCCACCTCCAGATGCAAATGTTGAGCGTTCGCGCCCGTGGTCAAAACATAGGGAATCAGTTGGTCTTCGATCAGATCCAGCTTCATACAATTAGCCGTTGTACAGGTTTCATGATTTTAATTTCATTACGATTACAGTGCTTCGATATTTCACGACACAGCCACACGTGCCGGCCGCCCCAATCGTTGCCAGATTTCCTCAGCCAGCTCATCGATCTGCATCGCCAGGTCAGGCCGCTCAGCATTCACCAGCGTACACAACGTGTCAAAGGCCGAGGCCAGCCCCTCGTCCGCAAGCGCCAGGCGAGGCAATTCTTCGACCGCTCGCTCAAGCCGCGATTCCACCAATGCGCTATTGTTACCGATCAATGCAAGCGCCAACGTTTCTAAAGCCAGCGCACTTTGCACACGACGAACGTCGCCAATCTCTTGCAACAACGACACCGCACGCGCAAATTTATCACGCGCCTGCTCGTAGCGATTTACCGTCAGATCGATGCGACCATGAATCTGCAAGACTTCCGCAATTCCCGATCGATCGCCAATCGCCTTGAACCCCTCAAACGCCTCATTCGCCAGCGTTTGCGTCTCTTTATAACGTTGCACGCTCAACGCAAGCCGGGCCAGATGCAAGTTACAGTTCGCAATACCATAACGATCTTCGAACGTTTCATAATGGCGATACGCCTGGCGATAATAGGTCGCAGCCGTCTTAAAATCACCGCGCGACCACGCCAGATAACCGAGCGATAACAGGCAATGCGCTTCGTCATGACGTTTTCCAAGCGCTTCAAAAGCCGCCCGCGCCTGCTCAACCTGCGTTTGCGCCCGCGCCCGCTGACCGGCCGCACGCAAAAACTCCGCCGAATGCAACAATCCACGCGCAAGCGTTTCCTGATCCCCGAAACTCTCTTCCAGAACCGACGCGCGCCGATAAAACACCTCGGCCTTGTTATCGTCACCCAGTCGCCACGCGACATCGGTCAAAAGCCGCAAAACTTCCGCTTCCAACGTCCGATGCGAGAGCACCTGCGCGCGATTCAACGCACGCATCAACAGGATCTCACTCTCGGCCAGCGCACCCCGATTGCGCGCCATCGCTCCCAGCCCCGCAAGCGCGAACGCTCCGACCGACTCAAGCGACGCCGCCTCGTCTAACCCACTGGTTTTTAACGCTTCTTCCGCCTCACGCTGCGCAATCTCGTACCAACCCACGGCTTCTTCAAAATCACCTCGACGCTGTGCAACATCGCCCAGGCCCCAGCGAGCCCACAACGCAACCGAGAGCTGCGAGTGATTCAACAACTTACGATAATGCTGGCGCGCCGACTCATACTCGCCCAGACGTCGCTCAAGATGCGCCAGTTCCAGCGCAACTTCTTCCGCGTTCAAAACACCCGAAACGTCTTCCAACGTACTAAAACCCGCCGTCAGATTTCCGGCATCCGCGAGCTGTTTTGCATCGCGATAAAGCTGCATCGCCGCCTTAAAATCCGACATCTCCAGCGCCGCCCGCGCAGCCTTCACCGTAAACGCGTACACGCCCGACGGATCGCGCGCGCGCCGATAATGCTCCACGATTTGCAACGCCACATCACTTGAGCGCTTGCCATAAAACGAGCGTTTCGCCTGCGCAGCCAATTTATGCAAACTCATCAGACTGCGACGACCTTCCAGCCCCTGCAAAACCACATCGCGCATCACAACGTGATCAAACTCCAGCAAATCCTCGCCGCTGTGCCCGATTTCACGCAAAAACCCGTATTTCACAAGTGTTTCAAGACTTTCGTCGAGCGCAGCCAACCACGGCTGGCCGTTTTCGGCCGACAAAAAATAATGCAACAAACGATAATCAAACCGCTGCCCCAAAATCGCCGCCCGCTCAAGCGTCGCTATCAACGCCTCCGCACCGCTCTGGCGAGCACTGAGCTGACGAATGCGATAACGCAACATTTCGCCTAGTTCTTCGGGGATTTCCTGCTCGATACTGACGTCCTCGCCCAGTTTCCAGCCCCCGTCATGATAACTCAGCTTGCCACTTTCTTGCAGATACCGAAAAATTTGCATCACATTCAGCGGATTCCCCGCCGAACGCCGCGCAATCTGACGCGCCACTTCATCGTTCATCGGCGCCAGCTTGCGCACCAACGCCGTCGCCTCATCCTCGCTCAAACGCTCAAGCCGCAACCGCGCAAAATTCTCCGTTCCAAACCGTCCCAGACGCTCCAGCGCAAAACGGATCTCCGGCACTTCATCCAACTCTTCACTGCGAACCGTCGCGACCAACATCAGCGCCATCGCCTCCAGATGCATTCCCACAGCCAGATGCTGCAAAAATGACAATGTCGCATCACCCGACCAGTGAATATCCTCCAGGATTACCAACCACGGCTTGATGCGACACGCCTCGCGCAAAACACGCTCAACAATCGCAAACGCACGTTCCTGATTGCCCAGACGTCGATCATTGGCCGCGCCCGCCACTTCAAAAACCGCCAGATCTCCACCCGGCTGCATCAGCTTGACGCACAGATCGATGTCATCGGCCGAAAAATTCCACTTCCTAAGCCGCGAACCCACCAAATACGGCATATCTTCGTACGTGGAATCGCGCGTGCCCAAAACATCTTCCAAAATCGCGCGAATCCCCTGAAATCCGCTCACATTGCGCGAATAACCGCCCTGCGCCACGCGCATCACGCCGGTTTCCTCAACCCGCACCCGAATCCAGTCTAATAGACGCGATTTACCAACGCCCGCCTCACCTTCGATAAACACGATACTGCCATGACCTGGCCCCATCGCACCGCGAATATATCCTTCAAGACTACGCCGCGCGCTCTCACGCCCGACCAACGGAACCTGCGCCGACGCACTTCCCATGCGCGAAACGCCGCCGCCACCGCCGCCCATAAACGGTGGAATCGTCTGCCCGCCATACCCGCTAAAAAGCCCGGCCGACATCGACAAATTGCCGACACGACTCATCGATCCCCATTCACCCCCGATCTGCGGCCCGGTCACCATCCACGGCACAAAACTGTACTCGCCGATCAGCGCCTGCAACGCCTCGCGAACTTCCGCGGCCGTCTGAAACCGATCAGCCGGATCTTTTGCCAACAACTTGTAGATATGCCGTTCCAGATCGACCGGTAATTCGCCTTCACGCGCGCGAAGCTGCGGCACCGGCTCACGCAAATGCCCCCGCATAATCTCACGTGGATCATCGCCCGGATACGGCGCACGCCCCGCAAAAACTTCATACAAAATGATGCCCAGCGCATACAAATCCACACGCGGATCGACCGGCTGACGCTTGAAAAGCTCGGGCGCCATATACCGAGGCGTCCCCATAATCACGCGCCCCTGACCCGCATCGCTTGACTCGCCACCCACGCCGTCACTTATCTCATCGCCAATCCCACCCGGCGCATTATCAAGCCCCAGCTCGCCGTCCTGCGTCGCCGCCAGCCCGAAATCCACCAGCTTGATGATTTCACGCCCTTCATTATCGCGCGTAACCAGGATATTCGACGGTTTCAAATCACGATGAATAATCCCACGCGCATGCGCTGCCGCCAACGCGCTCAAAATCTGATCGGTCAGCGACAAAATCCGCAAAATATCGATCGATTCGCGCTTCAATCCCGTCAGGCTCGTGCCCGCCACAAGCTCCATCGCAAGCCACAACGACTGATCGTCGTGATCCGTACCGAAGTCAAAAACACTCGCGATATGAGGATGATTTAACCGGGCAACCGCACGCGCTTCGCGCCCAAAACGGCGTCGTGCACGCGGCGTAAATGCAACCGTCGAGTGCAATACCTTGAGCGCAACCTCCCGATCTAAAGACGTTTGCAGTGCTCGATAAACCGCACCCATCCCGCCTTCACCGATACGCTCGGCAATGACAAAACGGCCCGCAACCGTCGTACCCTCAGAAAAATTGGCCATAATTCTCAATTTTTACAGCTAGAAGTCGATAATCCGAACGCTAAAAAGCTTATTTCGTCCCACGTTACAGGCCGTTTCCGCTTTTTTAAGCCATCAGCACACTACCCTGTTACCCCAATATGTTCACGCACAAATTCTCCCCTTACGAACAATCCTTTGCATAAAATCGGTCGACATCGGCCAAAGCACCTCTCAACGTGTAAATGAGCTATCACGGCCCATCGCGCCGTTTTACAACGTGCCATTCAGTTGTAATGCCACCGAGCATTGAAAACATCACCGTTGACGATAAATTTACTCTTTCGACCATCATTTCGTCGATAACGGCCAATAAGTGGATTGCCACAGACCACTGTGCTACCTTGACGCAGGCCTTCAGCTCGTTTTGGTCACACTATTCCCACACTTTGTAGTGGAGTCGCGACAATGAAATACCTAAAAAGCCTATCCGCTATCTGCTTAATATCAGGTTTAGTCGCAGTATTCGCTTGCGGCGACAACGACGATGACCCTTATCGATCCAGTCGTCCCGTCAGCGATCTCGACGAAAGCAACGACTACTCCAATTGGCCAGCACCTGGCCCAAGCGGCGGCAGCGGCGGCGGAACCACCAACAATTCCGACGGCCCCGACGATGAGTCAACCGACGACAAATCCACACCCCTCAAAAACCTCAATCAACAACAAGTCGATGTGCTCTGCACCGCGACCTACGAACAATACAAAACTCACGACAATCCAGCCTCACCCGAAGGCCGCGGCGCATGCCTGGATTTTGCAACCCGACGCGCACGCGATACCATCTTCGATCTCGACACCAGATTCTTAGTCTGTGAAGAAGAATTCCTTACATGCCTTTCTTCACCAAGCCAACCAGCCCCGACAGCAAGCTGCGTTAACCCACGCGCTCAAGTCACCTGCGAAGCAACCGTCGAAGAATTTGAAAACTGTGCAATTCAGGACGCCAAAATCCTCACCAGCTATTTTTTACAGCTCCAAAACCAAACCTGCACAGACTACATCACCGACCACAACCTGGCCGAACTCGACGCCCTGCTCGACAAATATCCCCGACCGCAAGAATGCATCACACTGCTTACAAAATGCCCTCAAATCTTTGACTAAAAACCATATTTCCTAAAAGCTTACTGTTTACCGTTGATAGCATAAATCAATGGTTTAGCTCTTGAAATCTGGTCCAATATCCATCTATGCTACACGCTTGCGCAACAGGCGCACTGAATTTCAACAAACGTTTATTTTGAGATCGTTGGAGCACCAAATCCATGAACAAATTCAAGAAAATTTTCGCTATTTTGCTCGTCGCATCGCTCGGAACCGTTGTTGCCTGTGGTGACGATGACGATAAGGGCACCAAAGCCAACAACACCGACCAAACACAAACCGACACCGGAACCAACGGTTCGGACACCGGAACCAACGATTCGGACACCGGAACCAACGGCGGCGACGATACCAAACAGCTCAAAGACCTCAGCGCAGCCGAGCTTTCCGCATTTTGCACACAGACCAACAAGCAGGAATCTGTTCTCTTCGATCCGTCCAACGAGTTCGGCAAAACCAACTGCCTGATCAATGGCTCGTTTGATGGCTATTTCGATGGTGAGGACGAAGCAGATGCCAAAGATATCTGCGAACTGAGTCAGGCTGACTGCCTTGCAGACCCTGTCGTAGACAGCGACGTATGCATGAACCCGACCGATTGCACCGCTACTGTTGCTGAATTCGACAAGTGTACACTTGATTACATCGCCTCGGAAAAAGCTCTTCTCGCCAAGTTCGCTGGCAAAACCTGCGCGGACTACACGACGGAAGCTGGTTACGACGCAATGATCGCGATTCTCGATTCCTCTGATTTCCCCGCATCGTGTGAAGCGCTGGAAACGAAGTGCCCAAAAATCTTCGAATTGGAAGACGACACCGAATAATATTTCGAACGCTCTGAACCCTACGTAACTCAGCGACACCCAAACGCGCCGCGTGAGCTGCTCTCTTTAGCGCTCACGCGGCAATCGTTTTTGATTTATCCGAATTTTCAGCCTATTTGCGAAACCAGCGAAGGCACAATTGTACGAAAACGGCATTTTTTAGAGTGATTATAATGAAGATCTACCAGCGAATCCTTGTTTTGTTGCTAACACTAACCCTGGGAACGGCGGCCGCCTGCAGCACCGATGAGCCAACCCCCAGCAAAAACAATGATTCCGAACAGCACGCAGACACCGGTTCGTCGGACAAAGACGTCGAAAGCACCGATGGTAAAGACGTCGAAAACACCGATGGCAAAGACGTCGAAAATACCGATGGCAAAGACACCGAAAACACCGATGGTAAAGACGCCGAGAACATCGATGACACGGAAGTCGACGATAACGACGCCATCGACAAGGAAGACGACACCGATGTTTCACCCGATCCTGAAGAGAATAAAACGCCTCTAAAAGATCTGTCTGAAGAACAAGTTCTCACCTTGTGTGCCGACGAGGACGCCAAGATCAATGATTATTTCGACACGGCCAATCCAACCGGCGTCGCCAACTGCCTGCTTTACGCCGCCTACGCAGCCTATGATGCAGAAAAACAACCGTCCGAAATGATCACCGCATGCGAGCAGAGCATGACCTCTTGCACTGCCGATTACGTTAACACTGCGTCCGGAAAATGCATCAATGCAACCGGATGCAAAGCGACTGTTGCGGACTTTGAACGCTGCACAGACGAATTCCTCACAGCGGAAGCTACCCGGGCGAGTACGCTGATCGGAAAGACCTGCACGGACTACACCACCGAACAAAGCTTCCAGTCGCTGGACGACGCATTTGTTAATTACGTCTATCCCCATGCCTGCACGGACTTGTTCAATAAATGCCCGAACATTTACAATTAATAAGCGACAAGCGTATCATCCGATAGATTCGTAAGACCGTTTTTTAGTACATCAATGAACCTGGAGCTGTAAACGAAATGAACACCTTGAAAAAAACAATCGCTGTACTACTTGTATTTTCCCTCGCCGCTCTGACCGCATGCAGCGACGATGATAAACCCAACAATAACAGCAACGATCAAGACGTCAGCGTCGTTACCGATACCGGTAATACTGAAACCGACACGAATAACACTCAGACCGACGCCGAAAACACCCAGACCGACGCCGAAAACACTCAGACCGACGCCGACGACAAAACCGACGCCGATGACAAGACTGACACCGACATCATCGAAGTCGAAGTCGACGGAACGCTTCTCCTCAAAGACCTGACCGCAGAACAGGTCAACGTCATCTGCGCGTACCGATTTGACCAATTTGAGCCCACCTACGATCCATCCACCGAAGCCGGCAAAGGACACTGCTTTGATCAAGGCTTTTGGGACGCCTACGACCAACCCAATGCACAACGGGCTGGAATCTGTCAGGACTCCATGGACACCTGCATGGCCAAAGAATACAAGCGTGAAGACATCAAAATCGACAATTGCTTCAAAGCCGACTTGCTCGCAGCCTGCGAAGTTACAGTCGCCGAATACAAAACTTGTGTCGAAGAATTCGCTGCCGTCTCCATTGCCACAAACATCGCTATGCTCGCCAAAACATGCCAGGATATCTCCACCAACAACGGCCAAAATACCGTTATGGATATCTCGACCAGTGGCGAATATCCCGCAAGCTGCGTGGCTATCAGCAATGCATGTGGACATGAACTCGAGCTTAACCAAAACTAATTCATCATCATAATCGCTCCACCCCGGCCGCTCATGCGGCCGTTTTTATTTATTGCGCGTTATAAAGCGTGGCCCCCATCCGACTATCTTCTTAAAAACCCAAAAACCGATTAAGCTGTTCGGCATTTATCAATTCAACCTGTGAATAGGGGCATGGTATGAAATCGATGAAACGCGCCGTAGTTGTATTCTTGATGGTTTCTTTAACCGTTTTTGTTGGCTGTGGAAGCGACGACAAAGACAACAAAAGTGATCCCGGCGGAGGAGTCAGCGGTCCGGGCGGCGGTCTTGGCGGCGGCGGTCTTGGCGGAGGCGGCCTCGGAGGCGGAGGGTCTGGTGGCACCGGGGGCGGTGGTGGAAGCGGAGGAACTCCAGGAGGGGGTGGTGGCGGCGGAGGAAGTATAGAATTTGCCAACACACCTCTAAATACATTAACTCAACAACAAAAGGTTAGTGTATGCCAAAACACTTACTCCGAGCTTGTGAAACAATATGATTCAACAACACCGGCAGGTAAGGGTGGATGCCTCGTCCGAGCGGTAAGCTATGCGCTCGATATGAATAAATATAACGACGAGCCATTGCTTGAGACATGTAACTCTTATGTGAAAATATGTATGGGGCTTACCGTAGAACAGCACAACTTACGTATCCATGAATGCCTGGATGATCCACCCGAGTCGCAATGTTCAGCGCCAGTTTCCGATTACCATAGTTGTTTTTATACAAACGCCGCAAATCAAAATGAAGTGTTAAAAACAACGACGCACCTGAGTTGTGATTCAGTGCTTTCGAGTGATGCGGCATTAGCGGATTATGCAAATCTACTCAACACAATAAAGGAATTTCCCTGTACAAATCTTGAGCAACAATGCCCTAAACTATTCGAGGAGCAGAATGAAGGTGAAGGCGAATAAGTCTAAACAAAACATCACCTTACATACCTGTCTTAGATAACAGCACGTTTTACTTCACTCATCGTGTGTTGTTAGGCCAGCACACGATATTTGACACTTGAACTCACCTGCTTAGGTTGCTTAACGTCTTCCTTTTTCCATAAGGTTGAAGTTTTTTGACCCTAAGCAGTGAGTTCAAACATGTCCTTAATTATCTCGTGGCTCGTCCTAGCATTCGCATTCTGGTTGACTGCAGCAATCCTACCTGGCTTCAAAGTCCGAAACTTCGGCAGCGCAATCGTCATCGCCGCCATCTTCGGCATCCTAAACTTCCTGCTCGGCCAACTATTCTTCGTCGTCTTCAGCATCGCGACGCTTGGAATCGCCTACTTGCTAGCCTTTATTACACGGTGGATCATCACCGCGATCTTGCTAAAGATAACAGACGCATTCACCGATCGACTCAATATCGCAGGATTCGGAACCGCTCTACTCGGCGCCCTTCTCATGTCCGTCATCGGTACCCTCGGCGAATGGCTCGTCCGCATGGCTTTCGGAGCGTAAAATCCTTAAATCTTCTCGCTCTGTAACCACACAGCGAGTCGTTCCATACCCTCGTCAATACTGACGGTGGGCGCGTAGCCAAAATCAGAACGCGCCGCTGAAATATCGAAATAATGAGCCGTTGATAGCTGCCTGGCCAAAAACCGGGTCATCAACGGCTCTTCTTTTTTACCGAGCATGCCGTACACCTTCTCCGACATCCAACCCGCAAAATAAGCCAGCCCCGGCGAAATACTCCGCTCAATCGGCTTCAGTCCGGCTGCAACGACAATCCGGTCCATCAAATCACCGATATTCACAGGTTCACCCTGTGAGATAAAATACGCTTTCCCGGCAACCACCGACCCGATCGACAACGCGTCGGCAGCCTGCAAATGCGAATCGGCAGCGTTATCGATATAAACCGAATCCACCAGATATTTTCCGGTGCCGATTTTGCGCAATTTTCCACTCCGCGCCCGAGCAACGATCCGCGGCACAAGATGATTATCGCCCGGCCCCCAGATCAAATGCGGCCGAAGCGAAACCGTCGCCAGATCCGCACCGTTAGCGGCCATCACCATCCGCTCTGCCTCGGCCTTGGTCTTCGGATAGTGCGTCAAATAGCTCGACGGATAATCAATCGACTCATCAACGCCCAGCAAATCCTCATCACCACCAATCACGCTCGGAGAACTTGTATAGACCAGCCGCTGAACGCCATGTTTTTTACACGCGTCGATAATTACCCGCGTCCCCTCCACATTTGCCTGGTAAAACTCATCGTACGTTCCCCACACGCCGGCCTTCGCAGCCACGTGAAACACGACGTCACAGCCCTCCACTGCACGATCTACTACGGCCGCATCCGCAACATTACCGCGTATGGTTTCCGCCCCCATTTGTGCAAGTTCTGGATAGTCACCACGCGCAAGCACACGAACTTCATCGCCCCGCGCCAGCAAGCGCGCCACAATTGCCTTGCCCAAAAATCCGCCGCCACCAGTTACAAGTGTTTTCATCACAGCTTTTTATCAGCCCAGACGGCCAATTTCTCCCTGAAAATCTTCGAATTATGTCGGATATCGACCGGAAACGCCTTATGAAACAAAATCTTCTCGATTTTGTCCGTATGTTCATGTGCACGTCCCAGCGCTAATAGCTCATTACGCAATGTTTCATTCGTCAAATGCGCAGCCGCCCCAGCATTTTCTGCCGTGTCACGCTCAACACACAATACCGGAACGACCTTTCCACCACGCTCTACACCTACCAGAGCCGTGCGAAAAACCGCCGAATGCACATTGAAAATCGCTTCACACATGACCGTAAACATCGGCCCATCTTCCGTCAAAACGCGATGTGATTTCCGACCACAAAACCACATCCGACCGGCATCGTCAATATACCCGATATCCCCCATCCGATGCATAATCTTGCCATCGGCACGCGTCATCTTCGCAAGTGCCGTCGACGCATCACGATTATGATACGCCTTCGTTACCTGCGGCCCAACCACCACAAACTCGCCAACTTCACCCGTCGCGACCCGTAAATCCTCACGCCAGTGCTCAATGACACCATCGTCGATTCCAATAATCTCGACCTCAACGCCCTCGACCGGTCGCCCAATACACACGCCCTTGCCCAAATCCGTCAGTTCACGCGTTTCCCTCAGGATTTCATCGCTTCCAATCGATGCCACCGGCAACGATTCCGTCGCACCATACGGCGTAAATATCTGCGCATCATCGCGCAACATCGCCTGACATCGCTCCAAAACCACCGCCGGCACCGGAGCGCCTGCCGAAATAATCCGATTCAACGTCGGCAACCGAACCTCGTTATCCAACCCATACCGACTCAGCCGATTCAAAACCGCCGGCGAACCAAACATATTGGTAATCCCAAACTCGAGGATCGGCTCAATGATATTACGAGGATCAACCTTACCAGGATTTGAAAAATCCATCTCCGGCACAACTGTCGTCATTCCCAACGCCGGATCGAACAGCGCAAACAGCGGAAATGTCGGCAAATCGATTTCACCCGGCTCAATTTCATAGGTTTTTGAAATCAGCTCAACCTGCGCCATGAAATTTCCATGTGAATAACGCGCCCCCTTTGGAATCCCCGTACTCCCACTCGTAAACACAATCGCTGCCAGATCGTCTTCGCCCACCGCCGGCGCCTGAAACACACTCTCCGCGCCACTGCCAGCCAGACGAACATCATCCAGCGTCAGCCCACCCCAAAACCAACGCTTTCCAACCGTCACATGCGTCTTAATCGTGCGTTTCCCCCACCCCAACGCAATCCTTGCAGCGTGAGCCTGCGGAATCCCAATAAAGGCATCCGGCTCCGCTTCATCCAGACACACGCGCAAGCTTTTCAACCCCATGCCAGGGTCGACCAGCACCGGCACAATCCCAGCCTTAAACAGGGCAAACGTCAGCGCAAAAAACTCCATGCTCGGCTTTACCATCAACGCCGCACTCATGCCTGTTTCGATCCCCGACGCTACCAAACCGATCGCAATCCGATCACTAGCCTCGTTCAATTCCTGATAAGTCGTTGTTTGATAACGCTGCTTACCCGAAGAATCACGACCGATCGGAAACAAAATGGCCGGAGATTCCGGGATCTTAACCGCCATCCGCACCAAAGCAGAAGCGATATTGCAGCTATTATGTAACTCCACCAGGTACTCCTTTTACAAACGACTTAATAATTCAGCTCACAAATTCTTTCACGAGTTCTTCGATTTCTGCGCCGCGATCTTCCAACACATAATGGCCAGCATCCCCAAACTCCACGACCCTGGCTTTCGGATAAATTTCCTTCCAACGCGCAAGAAAATGCCGATCAAACACAAAGTCTTTCGCCCCCCAACAAATCAAGATTGGCAGATGTGCAAGCTCACCGAGTTTACTCTCCGTTTCACTGACCACATCGTACGCACGATCACCGGCGCTCAGCGGAATATCCTGCACAAACCGCAAGGTCGCAATCCGGTTTTCCGGACTATTATACGGCGCCATATACGCCTTCGCGACATCAGCCGGCATCGGAGTCGTCACGCAAACGCGCGCCGCCGTACGACTGAATGCATTGAAACGACTCACCAACATCGCACCCAGGCGACTATCACGCGTGATCCTGAGCGGAAGCGGAAATCCCTTGGTTTTTGGTAAATGAAACGCTCCTGTATTCAAAATCACAATGCGCGCTATCCGTTCCGGGTGCCGCGTAGCATACGTCATGCCAATCATGCCGCCCCAGTCATGCACCACCAACGTAATTTTTTCCCGGACATCGAGAGTCTCTAAAAGGCTCTCGAGATCATCCACGCGCTGTGAAAGCGTATACGTATAATCTGCATCACCCGGCTTGTCCGACAAACCACAGCCAATATGATCGGGCACGATCGTTCGATGTGTCGGTGAGAGCGCCTGCACCAGATTTCGATAATAAAACGACCACGATGGATTGCCATGCACCATCACTACCGGATCGCCTGCGCCCTCATCCAGATAATGCATCCGGATTCCTGGCGACACTTCATAGTAATTGCCCTGAAACGGATACAATTTCGTTGGAATCCCCAGCGCCGCAGCACCCTGAACATCGCTTTTCACTCTAGACACACCCGCATTCACCACAATACCTCCATCATCGAACAATTAAGCCCACTTCCAATACCCATCAACGCAACACGCGCCCCGGGATACAGCCGACCGGCCTCACGCGCTTTTGCCAACGCAATCGGAATCGACGCCGGTCCAATATTGCCGTGCGTCGCGTAGAGCTTGTAAATTTTTTCTGAGTCGAGCGAAAGGCGCTCCGCAAACTTCATCGTATGAACGCCGCTAACCTGATGCACAACAATTTCATCAAGCAAATCCGGCTCCCATCCGAAATCACCCTGGGCCTTCGCAAATGTTTTCACCGCCAGGTCAATTCCACGCACCAACAACTGACCTGCATCCGTATCCATCCTGTCGTTTTGTCCCCGACACAAATAGTTATATTCAGTCGCCGCAAGCCAGCTGCTACCCACCAATTTATGGCCGGACGGTGCAAGATCCGCCCGCGCCAATACCATCGCCACAGCCCCAGAACCCAATGTAAACGTTGCGAACTGACTGCGTAAACTCTCGGTATCAACCCCACCATTCAGCAAACGCGCAATCGTTGCCTCAACCACCGGCGCGCTATTTTCACCGTCCACAACCAGGCCATAGTCAATATGGCCGCGTTCGATCATATCACCGATTACCTGCATTCCGTTCAAAAAACCCAGGCAGGCATTCACCACATCAAAGCTCAAGCAATCCGGCGACAATCCCAAACGTGCATGCACAATCGCAGCGACCGACGGTTCAATATAATCCTTACAAACCGATGTATTGATCAGCACGCCGATTCGATCCGTCGCGCCCAACAAACCGGCGTCCGCCAACGCCAGCCGACCCGCTTCCGCAGCAACCTCGCTGGGCTTAACGTCAACATCCCAAAAACGTCGCTCCTTGATACCCGTCAACCCATACAACATGCCTCGCGGAAAACCAGCCTGCTTAAGAACATCCCCCAGCCGATCTTCAAGGTCGCTGGAACTCACGACGTGCGGCGCATCCACATACCCAAGTCCCGCAATTTTTACATTTTCAAACCGCATACAACTCCTGACGCTCCAAGCCCTATTCGTTCAACCAAATCCTGAAAACTCTCCACAGGGCGCCGGCGAGTATGCCCACCACGGCATATAGCATCAAGCTGATTAAACGAAATTTGAGCGTAACGTGCGTTTCTCAATATCAGCCCACCACGGTACCACATCCTCCCCGCATTGTTCTTAGCTTCGATAAGTTGATCAGTTCAGCCTCATTTGCAACCAACGACCCAAATTTCACTCAACTAAGAAGTGCTGTTCTAACCCCGTAAATACTAACCCTTCTCCGCTTTTCAGTTCTTTTTTCAAACATTTCACAAATAGCACGCAACATTTCACCTCCTCGATTCGATAATAGATTCAGCAATTCGGAGAGACGACACCCGTTTTCAC
>JBEBSM010000037.1:0-15569 GCA_040394315.1 Lujinxingia vulgaris | reverse complement strand
TTTTGCGGACATGGTGGCTTCTCCTGCGTGTTTTTGGATAAACTTCAGCACCATTTGTGAAGATAAGCACGAGGGAAAAGAACGGCCCCGGTCTCAGAGAAGTGAGCCGGGGCCGTGTTTGTGTTGGGGATCAGTTTTTGGGAGGTGGGGTGCGGATCATTAGTTGGTCTGGAACGCGACTTTTTTACATCGAAGCGACAGATAAGTCATTGCGTTGCTGTTGCCGTCGTCTTTATCGAGTGCGGCGCGGAATCCGACCGCAATTTCATTGTCTTCACACTTGAGGGGAGGTGTGGGGTTTTGAAGACTACCTTTGTCGTTACCAAACCGCGCTGATGTGAATTCGTCGCCGGGCCGGATGGTTGAAATAACGGGCTTGCCTACTTCGGTGTCAAATACGTGATTGCGGCACGTAAATGATATTTGAGATAGATGATCTCCGCTTTTGTGGAGTTGGACTCCAGCCAGCGCGTGGTTATCGGGACAAACGAAAAAGCTTGCACCTAAGTTTTCCTGTGAATAGACATAGCGCGGTCCGTTGACGCGATCTCCAAAATTAAAAAGTCCTGAATATCTGGCGTGGGTAAAGTATTTAAAGGTACTGGTTCTTTTGATTTCCATGGGATTGCAAAAGATGTCAAGGAATTGGATTTCGTCGGTGTTTTCTTCCCAGTACATCATTACGGCTGTTACCACTTTATCGTTTGGGCAAGTGAATTCCTTGATGTTTCTCACTCCGTTGGTCGTTTCGCTCCAAATATTGCCGACCTGACCACGCGTAAGCAGTGAGCCTGTGGTGGTAAGGGTAGAACTTACAGCGGGGCAGCCGTCGTCGACCTTACCGTTGCAGTCATTGTCGAGGCCGCTGCAGACTTCGGAACTAATTGCGGGTAACGCAGGTGGAGCGCTACATATCGTTTTGGTTTTGTCGTCGGTATCGCAAACCATCGTTCCTGTAGTGCTGCAGATGCCATGACCGTTGCCACAAGCCTGGCCTTTGTCGAGGAAGTCTTCGTCGACCTTGCCGTCGCAGCTATTGTCTTTGTTATCGCAGATCTCCGGAGCGCCGGGGTAGGATAATGGGTCGTTATCGTCGCAGTCTCCTGCTGTCGTAGAGTAATTATACAGACCTGCGGGCGGTGAGCAGGCGGTTTTGTTATAGATTGGTGAATCCACTCCAAAACCGTCAGCATCCTTATCCTGGTAATAGGTTATAAGCTGTGCGGGAGCTGCGTCGTCGACGGTGCCGGAGCAATTGTTGTCGATGTCGTCGCAGACTTCGGTTGCGCCGGGATTCACATCTTTGTTGTTGTCGTCGCAATCTACCTTTCCGTCGGCGCGCTGGAGAATATATCCAATTGGCTTTGAGCAAGCATAAAGTGGCACCGCGCCGGCGGCGGGGTAACCGTCTTTGTCGGCGTCGATATAATAAGCTTTATACTTGGAGGCGGGTGGCGGTACTGTGCCATCTTGTGGCCAGTTTTCGCTGCGATTTCCGTCACAGTTACTATCCAAGTTGTCACCGCAGATCTCGTCCAACTCACCGGGCTTAATGATCGGGAGGCACTCTAGTGCTGTGGTTGCGCCGCATTGCATGAGTCCCTTCGAGCAGACTCCGTGCTCACCGGAAGAGCAGGTCGTTCCGAGTCCGATGACGTCGTCGATGATGCCGGAGCAATTGTTGTCGATGCCGTCGCAAACTTCCGTAGCGCCGGGGTTCACATCTATGTTGTTGTCGTCGCAGTCCAGCGAGTTATTCACATAGCCGGCAGGTGCGACGTCGGCGCCGCAAGCAAATATGACATGTTTCGAGTCGCCATACTTGTCCTGATCGACGTCGAGATAATACTGGCGGCTGATGTCGTCTGCGGGCGTTTCGCAACCATTGGTGACGTCGCCGTCGCAATCAGCGAAGAGCATTTTGCCGTCGTCATCGGTGTCACATTTTGCCATGCAGGCGGGTTGTGGTGCGTTCAGATCTCCAAGATTTCGACATGCGCGCTGGCCGTTGGGCAGATCGCCCTCGCATGTGTCATAACAGGCAGTGCAGTGCTCTTGCGGGAAGTTCTGGTCGCCTATCTGATCAACGTCGTCGCTCACGCCGTTGCAGTTGAGGTCATGCACGCCGCAATGCGCGGGGAAGGGGTGGTGCATGTCGTTGGGATCGAAATACGCGAGCGGATTTGTATCGTCGCAATCGTGCGGAGTTACCGGGGCAAACTCATCTTTACTACAGCGTCCGGTGCCAAAGCCGTCCTGGTCCAGGTCGCGGCACGATGTGCAAGTATCAAGCATGGGGCGGCAATACTTTTGTTTGCCTTCTTCCGCTGCGGCATCGCATACAAAGCCCAGCGCGCATTGGTTATCCGCTGTGCATTCGCTCAAACATGTTCCAGCCTCGCCATCGACAGCAGGCCCCTGCTTGAGCAGGCTCCAGCAGATCGAATCGTTTCCGCCGCAACTATCGGGCCCTTCGCACTGCGCGCACATGGAATCGGCAACGGCTGCGTGCAGCTCAAACGGCGGTCGGCAGATTGAGCCAAAAGGCTGGCCGGCGGCCTGGGAATTGGGATCTAGCATGGTGTCGAAGGGAAACGCGGGTGCATTCTCAGGATAGGGTACTTCGCCCTGCACGACCAACTGGCAGACGTGGGGCGCCGGATCCGACATGGTTCCGTTGACTGACAACGACTCGCACACATCCGGATTGTTGGTGCACACAAACGTACAAATACCCTCGCCATTCTGGAGTTCGGCGAAGATCTCGTTGATGGCCACCGATTGAGTTCCGTCGCCATCTGTACGGTTGAGCGCAACTTCTTTGATGCAGCTTCCCAGGCCTACCGGGCAGTCGCTATCGCCTGAGCAACGACGATAGTCGGCTATGGTGCGAATTTTTGGGTTGTTTGGGTCTTCGGTTATATCCGCGGTCGCGTCGCTTGGTTGCGTTACGTCTGTATGGCCCGAGTCGGTCACGCCGGCATCATCCGCATCCGTATCCGTGTGTGAGATGTCATCGTTCCAGCCGCTGTTATTTGAGTGCTGGCCGATCGGGTTGTCGTCTCCGCAGTTCAGGCTCGCTCCCAGGATGAAAATAGTACATATCGCTAATATTCTTCGTCGCATAATTTCCTCAATCCAATAACGAGACATTTCTCGGTCGATTCAATGTTTCAACAAGGCGCGGCGCGCGCCGTGCCTTGTCTATTCAGCCAGGTTTAGTCGCACTGACCGCTTGGGAAAATATCCTGGTAGCTATAGGTGAGCTTGAACTCGATATCCTCGAGCTTGCTCCAGTCGACCTTACGGTTCTCGCCGGCCTGCGTGTTGATGAGCATTGTATATTGCGAGGCCAGTGGCAGGCCGCCGAGGGTTTCACTCGCCAGGCCGCCGTCGCTGGTGAAGCCATTGATGTTGGCTACAGGCGACATGCTTCGACCCATCGTGCGCAGATGGGTGATCCGGCCGTAATTGGTGGTATTGGGACCCAAAAGCGCAACATAATCGTCGATCCCCGGCTGGCAGGAGCGCAATTTGCTGGTGCCGTCGTACAGAACGCTGACGGTTGGGCGTGCCGTGCCGACATCACCCACCAGGTTTACGGCCAGGGTGGCGACCTTGGCGTTACAGGTCAGTTCGAGGTTGGCGAAGTCGGTCAGGTCGATGAAGAAGGTTGCCGCCAGGATGTTCGGATCTCGTGACATCAGGCTGCCGATAGTTTCGTCTGTGCTGTAGCGCACGCGCTTGTCGATCGGGACGTAGCCCTGGCTCAGAATTTCGCGGAAGCGGTCCTCCGGGCTGAGCGTCGTCTGGGTGACCGGGTCCTTGATCGGATGGGTAAGACCTAAAAGATCGTTTTTAACCGAGAGCACCGAAGTCACCGAGTTGGTTGCACCGCCGCAGCTTCGCTCCAGACGTTTGAGTTCCTCGGCGATTTTCTCGAGCTGATAGGTGTTGCGCGCAAGTAGAATCGCCATGCGCTGATCCATGAAGGGGCGCACCGCGTAATATTCCAGGGCGACCAGCCAATCCATGAGCTTGTCTTTGGCACGATCCAGGCGCATCTCGGCCTGCGAGAGGCGATTGGCGCGCCCGAAGATCACTGCTGGCGAGCCAACGAGACGGTTGACGTGCTCGCGCTGGCGCAAGAGGTCTTGGAATTTGGCATCCTGCAATTCAGCGCGCTGCACCACACCCAGGTAGACTGCTACGGCCTGATCATATTGCAGACGCGCTTGCTGCACGCGCAGGTCTAATCCGGCCACTGCGGTCAACTTCTGGAACAGCTTTAAGCGCCGCTGGCGGAAATCATCCACGTCGCGGCGATGCGTGAGTTCGGCCTCGCGATAGGCCTGGGCAAGTTCGATGACCTCCTCAAGTCGTTTCAGTTCGGCGTCGCTCAATTTTTCGACTTTTAGCGCTTCTTCCTTGAGTGTCTCCAACTCGTCGGCGCTGATCGCATCGCCCAGCGCATCGGCGTCCTCAAGTCGAGCCATTTCTGCGTCGCGTAGCATCGCTGCTCGCTCTCTTGCAATTTCCTGGGCTGCCGCGGCGGCATCCAGAACAAGTGCCGCAGTCCTCATTCCCAACATGCTACTCGCCGAACCCATGAGCACTGCCAGACGTAACGGACCGGACGGGTCGGTGGACATGCCCACGGCGGTGGGTAGTCCTTCGGACATTGCTTCGGCATAATCGCCGGTTGCCTCGGAGGCATTGCGCAAACCCTCGGCCGCCTCGCGCGAGATATTCGCGCTTATCATCAGCTTCATGTCCTCGTTGACCCCGTTCATCCGGATCTTATTCCACTCGGCGAATCCCTTCCGGCTTTCTTCGATATCCGTCTTTCTGTTCGCAGCACGCTGGGCGATATTGTCAAAGATGACTTTGATCGTCTCGTTACGCAGACTTGCACGCTGAGCCATGTTGTCCTCGAGCTGGTTCACGCCTTCCAAACGCATCTGATTCCAGCGCTCGATCTCCGCAGCAAAAACCTCCAGCTCGGTGTGTTCCAGATCCGCACGCTGTACCAGTGCACGCAATTCTTCGTCGGCGATGCCGATGTTTTGCGCGGCACTAGCTACAGCCAGGACGGCGCGGCCGGCCTCCGAAACGCTCTGCTCGCTTGGGCCAAATGCTGTGATCTTTTCGGTAATCTTGTCGATAGTGAAACCGCATTGGCCGGCTTTTACCCGCACGTTGCATCGCGGATCTGTGCGGAAATCACTGGTCGAGCATCCGGCCGGTATCCCGCACATCTCCGCCAGATTATCGCGCAGGTCGTTGATCTCATTGCCCATCCGAGCGCGAAGCTGCGTCTCACTCAGTGCCTCGGCCTGCGAGCGTTCCAGCACTTCGAGCACGGATTGATGTCCGCGTGCGATCTCCATGATCGCATCTGCCTTGCGGTCGCCTAAAAGCGTTTGGTTGCCCGAGCTTGGGTCCACCGAAGTGTTGACGACGACTTCGGCGTCACGCGCATAGATCAGCTTGTCGAAGGGAAGGCTGAGCTTGTTCAACTCGCGCAAAAGACCCGGGAATCCGCCCGCCAGTCGCGCTGACAAGTAGCCAGCGCCCGCAGAAAGATTCAGGTTTTTGAGCACGCCCGCTGCCAGATAGAGGTCGAAGATGCGTCCGGAAACATAAGCGCTCTTTTGGGCGCGCTCGGCGTCGCCTTGCAGCAGCGTGTGCCAGCGCGTGGTCGCGAGCGTCAGGGAATCCATCGATCCGCGCCAGCTCTGCGTCATATCCGTCAGAATCTGCTCGCGCAGGTCGGCTGCTTCCGCACCCAACACCTGGCGCGACAGGACCGCCAAACCGCTTGGGTCGAATTGTCCCTGAAGCACTTCCAGATGCACTTCCAGAACTTTTTCTTTCCAATCGTTGAGCAGTTTTTCGTTGAGGCTCTTGACCGCCGATGCGATCACAGCCGGATAATCGCTGGTTTTCAGCCATTCCAGACGCAGATTGGCATCCGTACCGAACGCGCCGAGCTCCTGGCCCAGATACGCCTCGCGGGTGACCTGATCGTATTGATTGACCAGCTCCGTCATCAGCGTCGATTCGTCCTGCTGGTTGCGATAAGCATGCGCGACAAGCTGGCGGCCGCAAAGAACTTCGGGCTTAGGACGACACGTGCCGTTGGTGCCCGCCGCGCAATCTTCCATGAACTCCGCAAAGCTCTGGCCGCCTTGATTGGTCTGATCTCCGTCCAAAAACGAGCGGATCTGCCCGCCGGTTGTTTCGCCGGAAAGCGCGTCGCTGGCCACGGCGATCGCACACTTTGCCTGGGCTGCAGAATCAGCGGCCTTAAAATCTGCGACGGAAGTAATCGTGCCGCAATCAAAGTCTGCGCCATTCACCTCGATCGGCAGGACGCCAAAAACAGCGTTGGTGCATTCATTAACGGGCGGCGCTGGCAAGAATTGAGGCGCGGCAGCCGCATGTTCGAGTACAGCGATATCCTTGAAGCTGGGCGCCGAGCTGTGGCGCTCGACGAACAATTCGCCCTCGAATTTGACGTCTTGCAGACTTCTTACTCCGCTCGTGCTGCGCGCTTCGTAGATTCCTGTCCAGGTATCCGAAAACTCGCCAACGATGCTGCTCGCACCCATCGTCTCGATCTGAAAACGCAGCGCGCGCCGCACCTGTGTGGCGTTGGCAGCGACCACGACCGGGCTGTGAGTCAGGTCAAACGCAAATTCGTATTTGGCGACCCATTTCTGCACGAAATCATCAAAGATAAGCTCACGCGCGACATATTCGATCGATCCGTCATTAGAATAGACGGGGCTGAACAGGTGCGCCGGGCCAACCGGGAGCACCAGCCAGGCGTGCTCCGCATCTTCTAGCGTTGCGCCGTCGGGTTGGGTGACGATCTGAAATTCTATTGGTAATCCCGTGGTCCCGAATGCCGACACCGATGCCGTTCCGATATAGCTGCCGCCGACCGGATATTGCGGCACAAACGCCAGCTTATAGCTGCCCAGCGGAGTGAATATTTTGAGTGACACCAGCCTGCTGCCATCCAATTCAGCGTTCGCAAGCCCGACCGGAATCTTGATGTCGATGTCCGTTGCGCCGCCGTTTGTACGAGCGACTTTTGTGCCAGCGCTGGGATCGTCGGTGCGCTCGATGCGGTACAGCAGACCTTCGGCCGGCGCTGGCGCGCTGAGCTTCAGGCTGAACGTCACTTCGGATTGCCCCTTTGCGACATGAAATACCGTTTCTGGCGTGTTGACGACGCTCAGGTCGCCCGTCAAACCCTGCTCGCCAACGCCTTCAGATTCGCCGTCCGCCTTGCCAGTCTCACATCGACCGCGTTCGCTGCAGGTGCCGCCCTCATCGCAGGCGTTTTCGGCGTCGCATTCATGAGCGCATTGTCCCTGAAAGCAATAATTTCCTACTGCGCAATCGGCGTCGAGTGCGCAGCCGGACAGCGAAGCTATCTCAAGCACTGTGGGCGGCGCTGCTGCCGGTGCCGGCAGCCTGGCTCTTAGCTTTTCCGGTGTCCCATCACCGCAACCGGTTAATAGAGCAAGCGTGCTTATCGTGAGTAAACAAAGTAATAGCTTCGAAGCGAGCGGGCGCGCTTGGAAGCCACGGGCGTTTGGGGGCATGATAATTCTCCAGGTTTCTGAATTATTATTAAATCGTGATGAGGCTGGCAGATACATTTCTTAACAAGACTGCCTGCACCCTACGAGAACGCCCCGAAACGGCTGAGCACCTTTGGCGACAACGGTGTTCCTTTTTGCGCCAACTTGGATATAGTTTGCGTCAGTCACATTTCCCGTTGCACTGAACACGCGTGGTTCAAGCCGGATACCCGCTTCTTTTATTGGCGAACCCAATGAATTTCGTAGATCGATTTCCCCTATCAGCCATTTTGGCCTGGACTGATGCGCACAACATAGACATCACTACCTGGAAGACGTGGGGGGACACTGCACCCGAGTTTGTTTCCAACGCGGCGATGCATCGCCTCTACAATATTCTCAACGCGCAGATGCCCGATCAGCCGCTCGGACTGCGTATGGGGAGTGAATGCAAGCTCGATACGCTCGGTTTATTCGGCCAGATAGGTCAGCATTGCGAGACGATGCGCGACGGCGTCGAAGTCTATATTCGTTACCAGCGCTTTTCGCCGCCCGGCAATACACGCGTGGAACTCGACACCGATCACTGTGCTATTGTGGTCGCCTCCGGGAGCGATTTGAGCATTGCCGACAGTATGGATTTTCGCATGGGTTTCGCATTTGCGCAGACGCTTAGCATTTTCCGCCAGATGCTCGGCGATCCGAGCATCACGGTAAAGTTCGTCGAATTTGCGCATGAGAACGATCGCTTTCATGACCAATACGAAACGTATTTCGGCGGACCGGTTACGTTTGGCCACGACGAAAACCGAATCGCGTTTTCTGGAGAAATTGTCGATCGCGCCGTCGCCGGCGCTGTGCCCAGCACGCGTACTTTTCTGGAGGAATTAGCGATTTCTAAGGTCACGCGCCACACCGCCGCCAACGCGCCAAGCCAGGACTTCGTGGAGGTTCTTCGCGCAGATCTTAAAGAATTAATACTCGCTGGCGACTTCGACGAAGCTACCATCGCGCGTCGTTTCAGCATCAGTCCGCGCACGATGCAACGCCGCCTGGCCGCCCAGAACCTGGCCTTCCGCGAGCTGGTCGATGAGATCCGCGCACAGCTCGCTATGGAACTTCTGGCCAAACCAGAATTCACAATTCAGGAGATTGCCGCAAAGCTCGGCTACACCCAGGCCAGTAGCTTTCACCGGGCCTTCAAGCGCTGGACCGGCCAGACTCCGAGTGAGGTTCGTTGCGACCTGCTTGTCTAAACCGGCGTATTGAAAAAACCAAAACGCGCAAAAGTCACTACATAAAGGCCAGTCCGAGGCCGAATTGTAGCCAGTGGCCTTCGATGCCAAAACTGTTGCCGAAAAAGCCGTCGCGGGAGGTGAAAAAGCGCATGGGGAATCGGTAGGAAATGGATAGTTCGAGTGGGATTTTTACCCAACCTTCGGGCAGGGCGACGAACCCGGCGGATGGGCCCAGGCCGCTCAAAAATGAAATCTGTTCGCCCAGGCCGCGGAATCCGGCGAATGCAAAGGTGCCGGCTTCGAGGATAAACCGGGCCGACCAGCGCCAGTGGAAATTATATGAAAACTCGCCGACAAACCGGTTTGAATCGCCTTCGCCGGGGCTCAAAAACAGTGCGGTGCGATAGCTAGTCATCCAGTTTGCGAAGGTGTCGAGTTCGGATAAGATCGTGAGTTGGAGTCCGTACTGGGTGTTGTTGCCGCTGACGTCAAATGCGGCCAGGGTGACGAGTGATTCGTAGGCAAAAGGTGGTGGCGGAATTGGCAAGGTGCTGCGGTGGATTCCGCCAACCAGGCTTGCGCGCGACGATAGTTCGCCGGAAGACGTGATGGCCGAGAGGGGTAGCAGATTGCAGATGGCCGTGTGCAGATCGTCTTTTTCGCAACGCGCGTTATCGACTGGTTCAAAGAGTAATCCGCCGAGTGCCCAGTCGAGCAGGCTTGCGGCGCTGGAGGCGACGATCAGGCCGCGTTGGTGGCGGATGAGACATGCGCGAACGAGTGCTGGTGGCGTACTGATATGCGAGGTTTCTTCCCAGTCGCAATCTTCGCCGGCTTCGACGGGTGTGGCCAACATGTGTTTGTCGCCGTAGGCGATGAAGGGGAAATCGCCGGCGCGCGTGCGCAAAATCGCGGTTACGCCTTCGGCGTTGTCGTGGTCGTGATCATAGCGTGCCTCGGCCAGACCGCCGCGGGTGCGAATTGTGCGCACGTGGCCGCCGGCAAAACCGTCTTGTAGAAAGTGAACGCCGCTTCCCTCAAACACGAGTCCGACCAGCGCGGCGACGACGGCGTCGAGTTCCGCGCGCAGTTGTGCTTCGATGAGTGGATCGACTTTTGTGTCTTTCGATGTGGATGATGAGCCAATTTTGGCGAGTTGTTCGAAAAAATTGTGGAGGGGCTGGCTTAAGCGTAGGTCGGCGCGTGAACGCCATTGTAAAAGACGTTGGCGAGTGAGTTCGCCGAGCATCGCGCAGCCGGTTTTGGCGAGTGATGGCTTATCGAGTTTTTTCCAGTGGATGTTGTTAAATCCTTTGACGCCGCGGGCAATTCGGCGCGCTTCGGCGGGGCTGAGTGCGAAGGTGTTTGCGCACGAGCTGGTTGCGATGGCGATCGAAGCGGTGTGGTATCCAAGCCATGTATCGTAGGCCTGTGGACCAAAGTGGTGGTGGTTGCGCAAGACCAGATCGAGATAGTGGGGGTTGGTGAAACTGTACAATCCGGCGGGATCGTGCGGGCCAACCGGCGCACGTTCGCGACGTAGAGGGTTGAGCAGGTCGGGTGGTACGGCTTCGGGCGTGGCGGTTTCGAAAAGCGGTTGGAGGGTTGTTTCGATGTCGTCTTCGATGCGTGCCCAGTTTACGTCTTGTGTATCCCAGCAGATGACGCCGCCGACTGAGCCGTAGCCGCGTGAAAACCAGCGGAAAAAATCGTAGGTCAGGCCGCGCTCGCGTGCGCCGCCCAATCCATGCACGGGTCCAAGTCTTGAGAGGTGGTCGCCCAGCGCAGAATAATCGCCCAGGGTGACGGGATGGCTCGGGCTGGTCCACGGCTCGTTACTGATGCGATTGATGTGCGAGGTGACGGCTTTGCGCTCGTCGACGCAATAGAAGACAGCCGGTCGTTCCGGGCAAACCAGTGCCAGGGCCAGGTAGCGTGCGCGTAGTTGAGCGTACTGCTCGGCTTCGGGTGAAGTCTGGGGTTGATCGGCTTCTTCCAACACGGAAAGCAGACTTTTTTGCGCATGCCAGCAGGCTCTGTCGGTAAAAAAAGAGTGTTCCAGGTAATCGAATCCCTGCGCGGGTTGAATTCCAAAGAAAAGACAACATGCAGTCACGATTATGAGCCCGAGGCGTCTCATTGGTTGGTTCCTATTTGAAATTTTATCATCAAACTCTTGAGCATACAGAAGCATTTTGCGCCAGAGATAGCGCACATTTACAGGATGTTTATATCAGCGCTGTTGCGTTGTAAGTGTTTGTTATTTTTAGGTTTTTTGTGTTTTGTGTGTAATGTTTTGGTGTGGCTTTGGGAACGGTAATTGCGCACGGAGTATGAACGTGAAGAAAGAAAAGTCGACACAAAAGAACGATTCTGATCACGAAACCGTCGTTGAGCTGGCCGAGGAGTTTCTTCATGTTGGTAAGCAACAACAAGAGACTGGCCGGGTACGGGTGCGCGTTCACACCGAAGAGCAAGAGCGGATCGTGGATGAACCGCTGGAGCGTGAGGACATTACAATCCAGCGCGTTCCGGTGGGGCGATTTGTCGAACACGCCTCGGGCATTCAACAGCTTGGCGATACCACGATTATCCCTGTGTATGAAGAGGTTGTGGTGACGGAAAAAAAGCTCGTTCTCAAGGAGGAGATCCACCTGACGCGCAGTCGTACGACCGTGCACGATCCGCAATTCATAACCGTGCGGCGGGAGCGTGCAGAAATCGAGCGTCACCCAGGACCCCAGCCCGCTCCCAGTAGCGAACATGCACCCTGAAGTTTCGTAGTCACCCCGGTTATTAGTCGTTGAGTTCATTTCAGTACAAATCAGTACGAAAAACCTTGAGGTATTATCATGACGAAGATAGGAGTAGCATTATACGATCAGCTGGAGAACGCTCGTGGCGCATGTGACTTGCTGCAAAAACAGGGCTTTGATCGCTCCAGTATCCATCTAATTTCCAATGCACAAGATCGCGGCATGAGTGCGCGCGAGATATATCATACGCTGGTCGGTCACGGAGTTCCCACCACCGACGCCGGTATATATGCCGAGGGCGTGCAACGCGGCGGTTCGCTCGTTTATCTGCGAGCCGATGACGAGCGCGCGGAAGAAGCAGCCGATATTATGGCTCGTTATTCGTTTGTCGATATCGATGAACGCTCGGAGATGTGGAAACGCAAAGGCTGGGGCGGATTCGATCTGGAGTCCAAAGACTTTGAGGAAGGCCGCGAACGTGTGGTTGAAACCAAAGTCCGTGAAGAACCGCTTGATAGCGCGGTTTTTGAGGAAATCGAAGAAGATCTGCTGGTCGGCAAGCGAGAAGTCGATGTGGGCGGCGTACGCGTGAAAAGTTACGTCACCGAAACCGAAGTCGACGAGAATATTTTGTTGCGTGACGAGCATATCAATGTCGAGCGACACGATGTGAACCGGCCGTTACGTGACGACGGTAACGTCTTTGAAGAACGTGAAGTGGAATTTCGTGAGATGCACGAAGAACCCGTCATTGCCAAAACAGCACGGGTGACCGAGGAAGTCGTTATTACGAAAGGCGTGGATGAACACGTCGAAACGATTCACGAAACGCTGCGGCATCAAAACGTTAAAATCGAGCAGATGGATCCATCGCCGCATGAAGCTACGATGCGTTTTCAGCGCTTCGATAACGACTTTAGAAACCACTTCGACCAACATTTCGCCAAATCCAAGGACTATACCTACGACGATTATGCGATCGGTTATCGCTACGGCGCGACGCTGGGCGACGATCCGCAAAACCGTGACAAGGACTGGAATAACGTGGCGACGCGCGCTCAAACGCAGTGGGATGAGCGTAATAAGGGGACGTGGGATAAATTCAAAGATTCTGTGCGTTACGGCTGGCAACGCGTACGTGGAGAACATCCGGAAGACCGACATCCTTCGGATAGCCCACACGCATAAGTCTCTAAGTTTCTTGAACCATTGACCAAAAACAACAGCCTCGCCCTGGCAATCAGGGGGAGGCTGTTTATCGTTGTGCGTCTTGGCCTGGGATCTCAAGATATTGTCGAATGTTTTTATCTGAAGAGTTGTTTCAATCAAAACTGTGCGTACCTCTGGGCTGCCCATCGGTGCTTGCCGATTTATTAGAATTGCAGCGAGAATTGTTTTCCCCCCTCGGTTACAAGACGCGACAATGCTTGCAATCATGGCGCGGATGTTGGATTACTAAGCCGCGCTTTGGCTTTCCTAATTTTATTTACATCGTTTTTATCAAACATAAGGAGCAAGAATGGCGATTAAAATTGCAATCAATGGTTTTGGACGAATTGGACGTTGTGTTGGCCGTCTGGCAATGCAAGATCCGAACATCGAACTCGTTGCGGTCAATGATCTGACCAGCCCTGAGCAGCTTGCGTTTTTGTTCAAATACGACTCGGTTCATGGCCGCTATGCTGGCGACGTCAAAGTTGTTGACGGCGGAATTTCGATCGACGGACATGTTGTCAAAGTCAGTGCGATCCGCAATCCGGCAGAGCTTCCCTGGGGCGAACTCGGTGTAGATCTTGTGCTTGAGTGCACGGGTATTTTCCGTGAGCGCGACAAGGCCGCTTTGCACATGGAAGCTGGCGCGAAAATGGGTGTCATCATTTCGGCTCCAGGCAAAAACGTCGATCTGACGATGGCCATGGGTGTGAACTCCGATCAGTTCAAGCCGGAAATGACGATCATCGACGTTGCAAGCTGCACGACGAACTGTCTTGCGCCGGTTGCGAAGGTTTTGAACGACGCGTTTGGTATCGAATACGGAATGATGACGACCGTTCACAGCTACACGAACGACCAGTCACTGCTTGACCTGCCGCACTCCTCGGACTTCCGTCGTGCACGCGCTGCAGCGGTTAACATGATTCCAACATCGACCGGTGCTGCGATTTCGGTGACCAAGGTTCTTCCAGAACTCAAGGGCAAGCTCGACGGAATGTCGATTCGTGTTCCGACGCCAAACGTCAGCGTTATCGACCTGACCGTTACCTTCAAAAAGGATGTCACGGTTGAATCGATCAACGATGCGCTTCGCAAGGCAGCCAATGGTCCGCTCAAGGGAATCCTTGCAGCAACCGACGAGCCCCTGGTTTCCTCGGACTTCAACGGCGACCCGCACTCCTCGATCGCAGATCTGCAGGCAACCATGACCATTGGCCCACGCATGGGTAAGGTTGTGGCCTGGTACGACAACGAATGGGGCTTCTCCAACCGCATGATCGATGCAACGAAGTTCGTTTACGCGCAAAAAACCAAGTAATTTTATCGACCCCATTTGCACAAGAGTCATTATGGATACAACCGGCATCAAGTTTATCGACGAACTCAAACTCGAAGGTAAAAAAGTCTTTATTCGTGTGGATTTCAACGTCCCGATGGATAAAAACGGCGAAATTACTGACGAAACCCGGATCGAAGCTGCGATTCCAACGATTGCGTATGCGCTGGAACAGGGCGCTCGGGTAATTCTTGCGAGTCACATGGGCCGGCCTAAAGGCAAGCGCGTTGAGTCGATGAGCCTGGAGCCGGTTGCAGCCAGACTTGCAAAATTGATCGATACCAACACGTTGTTGCAAGACGTTGAGGTGATTTTCCCTGAAGATTGTATCGGCGAGCATGTCAAAGAGCTGGTCAATGATCTGAAGCCTCATAAACAGGTTTTGTTGTTGGAAAACCTGCGTTTTCACGCGGAAGAAGAGGCGGGTAACGAAGATTTTGCCCGTCAACTTGCCGGTCTTGCCGATATTTATATCAACGATGCATTCGGCGCGGCGCATCGTGGCCACGCCTCGGTTTACAAGATCGCGAAGTTTTTCGATCGCAATCACAAGGCCGGTGGTCTTTTGATGAAGTCGGAAATTCAGGGATTGAGCATTCTTGACCAGCCGGAGCGTCCGTTTGTGGCGATCATGGGTGGTGCGAAAGTTTCTGACAAAATCACGGTTCTTGAAACGCTGCTTGAGCGCGTTGACGAAGTGCTTATCGGCGGCGCGATGGCCTATACCTTTTTGAAGGCGCAGGGCATTGAAGTCGGTACGTCGCTGGTCGAAGATGATTATCTTGAGAAAGCCAAGGAGATTTTGTCCAAGGCCAAACGTCATGATGTACGCTTTCATTTGCCGGTCGACCACGTGGTCGCTCCGCGTTTTGATGCGACGGATGACGATATTGAGGTCACCTTCGATCCGGGTGTTCCGTCGCACATGATGGCGCTCGATATCGGTCGAAAAACCGTTGGCGAGTATCAAGATGTGATTGATCGCGCGAAAACGATTTTCTGGAATGGCCCGATGGGTGTGTTCGAGAATGTTGTATTTGCACGCGGAACGATGGCGATTGCTCATGCGGTTGCGGAATGTGATGCGGTCACGGTTGTTGGCGGTGGTGATTCGGTTTCGGCGATTCAAAAAGCCGGTGTTGCCGATAAGATTACGCATGTTTCGACCGGTGGCGGCGCAAGTCTTGAGCTGTTGGAAGGTCGTGCGCTTCCGGGAATTGAAGCATTGCGCGCGAACTATCCGTTTTAATTCAATATTGTTTTGATGTTGTAGGCCCTGCAGGGATCAGAATTGCTGACTGCAGGGCAACTTTGTTTTAGGCCCATGTTTTCAGGGCATAGTTTGGCCTGAAGACCTGTTATTTATTTAGTTATTGTGATGGAGATTGAGCGATGCGTATCCCAATTATTGCCGGCAACTGGAAAA
>JBEBSM010000036.1:0-15574 GCA_040394315.1 Lujinxingia vulgaris | reverse complement strand
TTCTCGGCCACTGATCGGAAAGTTCATTCGCTTATATATCAGATGGTTACAGGGGTTTGTGGATGTGCTGGTTATTGCGGATGAAGGAGAACTGTGCCAGATCCTTGACATAAAGAAATAAAGGGAATAAATCATGGGCCGTCCGTAACGTTTCGGAAGTACTTAGAAACATCGTGTACACGTGTATTTTAAAATTAATGAAAAAGAGGATCTTATGGTTCGCCTGCTTGCATTGCTTTTGGTTGGTATGTTCGCCCTTGTTGGTTGTGATGAGAAAGAGCAGGCTGAGCCAGCTGTTCCGGTTGAAGAAACCGCTCCTGCAGCTGAAGAAGCTCCTGCAGCTGAAGAAGCTCCTGCTGTTGAAGAAGCTCCAGCAGCTGAAGAAGCTCCTGCTGAAGAAGCTCCAGCTGTTGAAGGCGAAGAAGCTCCTGCTGCTGAAGGCGAAGAAACTGCCGAGTAATTTCTCGGGTTTTTCTTTCGTTTGATAGATAAAGCTGGAACGCGAATGCGTTCCAGCTTTTTTTATCGAATCACGTTTGCAAAAAACTCTGGCAATAACGTTTGATAGTGGCTTGTTAGGGGTTAGGGCTTTATACATTTGCCGGCGTAGCCTGGTAAGGTAGTTGTCAGTCCAGATACTCTCGATTAGAGTGTCGGCGTTTGGACTGACTTAAAATGATTGTACGGCGGAGGAAGGCTCAAAGTGGCTCAAGATCCGAATCCAGAAGAAAAAAAAACACGGGTAGCAGAAGCGCTTGACGCGTTTTCGCAGCGTCTCCAAGAGGCTGGTTTAAAGTCGACTCGACAACGCGACCTGATTGTAGAACGCTTTTTTGAACTTGATGAACATATCAGTGCTGAAGAGTTGCTAGATGACGTGCGCGGTTTTCAGCCGCGTATCGGGTACGCGACTGTTTATCGGACGTTGAAGTTGTTGGTAGAGCAAGGTTTTGCGCTTCCAAAAGACTTTGGTGACGGCCAAACGCGATATGATCCCATTCACAATCAGGATCCTCAACACGATCATCTTATCTGCATTGATTGCCGTAAGATCATTGAGTTTGACGATGAAGAGCTGGCGGATCGTTTGCATGTGATTGCTGAAAAGATGCAATTTTCGGTTCGTCGCAAAAAGCTTGAACTTTATGCCGCGTGCCAGATACCCGATTGCCCGGATAAGCCGGAGTGATGGTGTTGGGCAGAGAGCAAGATTTGCTCCTACCTTAGAAAAGACAGGTGCGACGGTTCGTCGTATTGACACCGTTAACGCATGGCTGTAGCTCTGGCGGCAAGTAGAGTTCCGGGCTTCTGGCGCAGTGCGTCAAATAATTACCCGGACGTGACCAGTTTTGTGATCCCGGCAAACCAGCGAGGTATCAAGATTATGAAAGACGATTTTTCTATCAAAGGCGAAGTCATCGCCGCTCTCGAAACGATCAATAATCCAGGCTCTGATCAGAGCATTGTCGACGCACATCTTGTGGAAAACGTCGTGGTGAAGGCAGGCATTGTTGACCTGACTCTGGTAATCGATGCTTCGAGAAAGCGTGAAGAGCGCTTCGCACTTGAAGATGCCATTGCGGTGGCAGTGGAAGCTATCGGCGGTGTTCGAGAAGTACAGATTAAGAGCATGACTCCGGATGCGCTTGCGCAGGAACAGGAAGGTCAGGCTCCATCGGCGCCAAAAAGCAGCGGGACGTCAGCGCCAGCGGCTAAAAAGCAGGCTGCGCCGGCTCCGAAACAGGCAACCATGCCGGCTTCTGAGCCGATTGAGGGCGTGGGACGCGTAATTGCAGTGGCTTCTGGAAAGGGTGGTGTTGGTAAATCAACGGTCGCCGTAAACCTGGCGCTTGCGTTGCAAAAAATTGGCTATCGCGTTGGATTGCTGGATATCGACATTTATGGACCAAGTTTGCCTGTATTGCTCGGGATCAATGGTCGTCCAGAAGTCGATAACCGTCGTATTTTGCCATTGAAGGCTGCGGGCTTGAGTGTAATGAGCCTGGGATTCTTGATGGAAGACGACACCCCGGTAATCTGGCGAGGACCGATCGTTACGGGTATTATCCGCCAGTTTTTGCGTGATGTGGACTGGAGCGGAATCGATTATCTGGTGGTTGATATGCCTCCGGGAACCGGCGATGCGCAGCTTGCGTTGGCACAGGCCGTACCGGTAGACGGCGCGGTAATTGTGACGACACCTTCTGACCTGGCTCTGGTGGATGCGGCGCGTGGCTTGCAGATGTTCAAAACACTCAATATTGGCGTGATCGGAATCGTCGCGAATATGAGTAAATTTGTGCATCCGACAAGCGGCGAGGTCTTCCATATCTTTGGAGATCCGAGCGTTGTTGGTAAAGAGGCTGAACGTCTTGAAACTGCATATCTTGGCGATATTCCGTTGGACCTGGGCGTACGTAAGGGCGGCGATGAGGGTCGGCCTATCGTGATTGCTGAGCCAGACGGTGCGATCACGGCGGCTTTTGTGGAACTTGCCGAAAAGGTCGCAGCGAGTCAGCCTGTTGGGCCGGCCGGTGAAGAACCAGTGAAGAAAAAAGGTCTGTTCTCATTTCTTAAGAGCTGAGAAGACTGGTAAATAATTAGGCGGCACAAAAACGAGAAGAGTGGTATCGTTTTTGTGTCGTCCGTTTTTGAAAGCATGTTTTACTGGGCGGCGGGGGAGCATTTGGCTTACGAAGGTAGTTGGAGTCGGGGGACAATTCCGAAATTGTGAGAGGCGTTTGAGTCGATACGGCCGACATTTTATTAGGATCCGGGAGATCAAGGAGTTTGAAGAACGGTTGATTCGACTACTTGTCGACCAGCCGGGCGTGCTGCATCCACGTCATCAAGCTCTGTTTCGTTATGCCGTGAATCTGGCACAAATGAACACCTTTCGCACGCCTGTCGGTGAAGACGTTGAGTTGGGCGACGATGTCGATAATCTGCGTCGATGGTTTATTGAGTCGATCGTTCCGTTGTTGCCGATCGATAAGCCGGCCAATATCGATACGTTGCGCAAGATGGCACCGGTGTTGGCACTGCGTGTTGATAGTACGCGGACGACGTTGCTGGAGCGTCATGTAAACGAGTTTGGGGCGGAACACCTGGATCAGGAATTGCGGCAAAAACGCCTTGTGCTCGTGTTGGGCGGTGGCGGCGGCGCGGGTCTTGTTCATCTGGGCACGTTTGCGCTGCTAAAAGATCTCGGGCTGACGCCGGAGTTGATCGTCGGAAGCTCAATGGGCAGCGTGATGGGGCTGGCACGTGCGATTGATCGCAATTATGACCCGGTCGCTCTTGCGTTGGCTTTGCCGAAAAAACTTGATTACAACACCATATTTCGGCCCTTTTCGGGATTTTCCCGCTTTGGATTTCCGGGCGCTTTTCACCTGAATGTCATGCGACTTGCGCGTGAAATGTTTCAGGAGTTGCTCGGTCAGAGTATGCCGCGGTTTGATGAGCTACCGATTCGGCTCGAAGTTGTGACGACCGGTGTGCGTCGCGGTTTTCACTTTGATGATGCCGAATACGAGGCGCAGGCCATGGCGGCGGGGCCAGGGCTTACGCCGCTTGCGATGCGCAAGAAACTAAAGCTGTTTTTTGGTGCCGTGCGCCAGCTCAGCCGTAATCCTCGATTGCTGACGCAAGTGGTTTTTGGACGCGAGCCCGGAACCGAGCGTTTTCCGGTGATTGAAGCGACTGGATTCTCGTGTTCCGTGCCGGGATTACTGCATTACGATGTGTTTCATGATGATCCGGACACAATTGGGCCGCTTGAGGAGGTTTTTGAGCGCCATAAATTGCTGCGGCTGTGTGATGGCGGCGTGGTCAATAACGTGCCCTCAAAGGTTGCGTGGGAGTCCGTGCAGTCGGGTACGATCCAATCGCGCAATGCACACATCATGGCATTTGATTCGTTTGCGCCGATTTCCAGTGGCCGTAATATTATTTGGATTCCGATTCAGCAGATTGCACGGCCGGCTGTCATCGCGAATATGCCTTATGCAAATTATCATAAGACTTTTCGCACGCCTCCCAGCCCGCTGCAGATTGTGGTCAACAATTATTCGAAGTTGAAAACAATCATTGAGACGTCGCGCGAGGAGCTTTCGCCGGATGTTCCGTATACGAAAGAAACGATGAAGCTGCTCGAGCCGTATGGAACGTGGGAGATTGGCTGATCGCCGTTTTTATTGGGTGATCAACGAATTAAACGATCCAGTTTTTCTGATTGAATGAGCTATCGGGAACGAGCAACTCGAGATTGCCCTGAGCAGGATGACGTTCCAGCTCAATACCGTTGTTAATAATCAAAAAGTTCAGCGAAAGCGGCTGATTGGGGGTTGCGTCCAGAACGGCGAACGGAATTGCAAATTCGAGAAATTCTTCGAATGCGATATGGATCAGCTCGGTTAAATTATCTGCGTTTTTCAGCATTCCGCGCGCGCCATCGGCGGGATTTATGTCAATGGTCGGAGCGCTATTGGGCAGCTGACACGTCACGCGGATAATGCTGTCAGCGAGTGAGTCGGTGCGAAAGTCAGGTCCGGGTTCTATTCGTACATAGAGGTTTTCCAGATCAAAACCGACATAAATTGCATTCACAACGCGCGTGTTTTCGAACATGGCGCCGTGCGCACCGGTGTTTTTGTAAAATCCTGCGCCTTTCCATTCATAGAAATAAGAGTTTTTCCCATCGATACTCGGTGAAATCAGATCCTGGGGCGGCGTAAAGGCGACTTCATGCGCAGCCTGGCTGTTAATCGGAAACTGCAAATCGCGTGGAACCGACTCGCCAAGTGCCTGATATACCGTCATGAGCTGGCTGCGGAACAGGAGGTCGAAATAGTCGTCTTGTTCGGACGAGAAGTCGTCGCCGTACCACCAGAACCAGTCGCTGCCCTGCGCGATGTAGAGGGCTTGCCAGGCGGATTGCAGTGCCTGCGGCTCAACGTCGCCGGACTGCGATAGCTCTTTGAGGCGGCGGCGTGTGCGGCCGAGCAATTCCCATGCACGGTTGGTTTCGGAGTGGCCGATCCAGATCTGGTAGTTCCCCAGAATCCACGACCCCGAATGTAGATGTTCGAGTGTACCAATCGGTGGGTTTTCGGCGAGGTATTGAGACGGTGTGGTGGTGCGAACGGTGGTGGATTGGGTTAGGCGTTCGTAAAGCAGGGTAAGGAACGCCTGGCCGTCATTGGGATAATGCTCCCAGGGGTTCTCGCCGTCGAGTATGATGTTGAAGAGCGGCGTTGGCGCATCTGGCGCGGCGTTGTCTTGTTGGGCAGACGATTCGATTCTGCTGAGTAGGTCATTTACGGCGTCGTGCGGCTCGTTTTTGCTATAAACAAATCCAAGCTGGTCGCTCAGGCCGTGATCGCGAAAGAAGATCACCGGCTGTTGTGCAGCACGCAGACGCCAGGCGCGGTAGAGATCACGGTTGCGTGACCAGTCTTTGCCGAGAGAACGCGCAAGGACATCTTCGTCGGTCGCGATCCAACGTAGTTTGTGGTTCGCAAACACGTTCACCGCTTCGGGCGATACACTGCCTTCGGCCGGCCACATTCCCTGAACCTCAATGCCAAGCAAATCTCGCCCGGCCTGCAGCGCGGCGGCCACCTGATAATTGGCATCGTCGGGTTCTGCAAAGCGCGGCGGCCGTGGGCGATCCGGGGTTGCGCGCTGGGCAACTTCGGTGTCGATAACGAGCGGTAAAATTGGGTGGTACATGGGAGTCAGACTGATTTCGATCTGGCCGCTTTCATGCAGCTTTCGGTACATGGGAAGTAGTTTTCCCATGATGTGCATTTGAAGATCGAGAACGGTCTGTTTATCCGCTTCCACAAAGTTGCGGCCCTGCGCAATGAGCGCCTGAAGCTGCTGAAACTCTTCGCGGGCGGAGAAGCCAAACCATGCGATATTGAACAAAACCTGCAGGTCGAGCCAGTCCTGGGTGGTGAAGACGTTGGGATCAAGCGTTTTGGGGTTATGGCCACGTTTTTCGAGCAATTCCCAATAGCGAGGAAGCGGTCGAATGCATGTTTCCCAGTTGGTGCTGAAAAAGTTGGCGATTAAGACTTGTTTGTCGTCCTGAGAAAGATCTGCGGCGGGCTTGCGTGTCAGATCCCACCAGGTATCGCGCTTTTCGAGATGAACGTACTCGTGAATTTGCAACAGCAGGCATCCCGAGAAGTTCATGGTGCAGCGTACTTCGGGGAACTTCTCGAGCATGCGCGCCATATCGTAATAGGCCTTGGTTGCGTGTAGACGCACCCAGGGCATGGAGCTGCGCGGCTGGTCAGGTGTGCTGTAATACGGCTGATGCATGTGCCACAAAAAGTGCACGAGACGTTGCGGTGAGGGCATAAGTATCTTCGTATAAAAGAGGATGAGGGATGTTACAGTTCCATACCTTTTGGAATAACGACGACACCGTTTTCGGACACGGTAAAGCGAGCACGATCGGCTTCGAGATCATAGCCAATCACGGTATGGGGCGGAATCGTGATGTCTTTATCGATAATCGCCTTTCGAATTTTGACGTGGCGTCCGATGTTTACACGCTCAAAGATGATCGAATCTTCGATGTGTGAAAACGAGTTAACGCGTACCTTTGGGAAAAGTATGCAGTTACGAATCAGACCACCGGAAACGATGACGCCTTCGGCTACGATGGAGTTTATTGCGGTTCCGACGCGATTGTTGTCCGGATCGTCATGGACAAATTTGGCGGGCGGAAAGTGCTTGTAGTGCGTGCGGATAGGCCAGCGGCGGTTGTAGAGGTTAAATTCTGGCTCGACACTGATCAGATCCATCGACGCCGACCAGTACGAATCAATGCTGCCGACATCTCGCCAGTAACTCTGCTCGCGTGAGGGTTGTCCGGGGATGATGTTTTGCGAAAAGTCGTATGCCTGGACTTTGGCGCCGTTGCGGACCATGTGCGTGAGTATGTTTTTACCGAAATCATGAACACTTTCGGGATCATGAGCGTCGCGGACGACTTCTTCGGCAAGAACCTGGGTCTTGAAGATGTAATTTCCCATGCTGACCAGGCATTTGTCGGGTTGGCCGGGGATACAGCGAGGTTTCTCCGGCTTTTCCTGGAAATCAACGATGCGCCAGTTTTCGTCGACTTCGATAATGCCGAATTCACTTCCCTGTTCGATAGGAACGGGAATCGCCGCCATGGTGACATCGGCATCTTGTTCGAGATGAACGGCGATCATTTGGCGGACATCCATTTTGTAGATGTTGTCACCGCCAAAAACGCAAACATGGTTGGGTGCTTCGTCGTACAAAAGATTCAGGTTTTGGTAAATTGCGTCGGCGCTGCCTTTATACCACTGCGGACCACGTCGTTGCTGGGCGGGCACGGCCTCAACGTACTGATCGACAAACTGGGCAAGGTGCCAGCCGCGACTGATATGATTGTTTAATGAATCGCTTTTGTACTGGGTGAGTACTTTGATTTTGTAAAACCCGCTGTTTACGAAATTCGACAGTACAAAGTCGATAATACGATAGCGTCCGCCAAACGGTACGGCGGGTTTTGCGCGGTCGCGCGTTAATGGCCGAAGACGTTTTCCTTCTCCCCCGGCAAGTACCATTACCAAAACGTCGTTCATTACTCCTCCCTAATGAAGCACATTAACCATCAATATCATTTACATAATATCATTCAGAGCAAAGCAGCAACCCACTCACTGTGCGTGAGGTCTTTATAGCGTCCGGCCAGAGTAACCACACTGGCCGTAATGTCCATGCTTTTCTTTGAAGTCTTATACGCCGGGGCCCATGAAAAAGAATAGTACTGCGGCAATAATCATCAAAACAGCAACGATCGTGATGATGGTCGAGACCGAAGTTCCGGGACGTGGTGTTTCGGATTCGACCTGGGCTACGGCATGTTGCGCCATAACGGCAGCAGGTTGGGCGGCCAGGTGCTGTGGCTCGTGCCGTGCAACCGATTGCGCGGGCATGGCGGGCTGGCGCGTGTGTATGGCCGTAGTCGCTGGCTCAATGCTGCCGGATCGTTCTATGGATGGCGTGGGTCTGGCGGCGGGCGGCTTGACAGGGGGCGGTTTGACGGGAGGCGGTGTTGCTCGCAAAAGTTCGTCAAGATCCGCTTCTTGCCACTGATTGCGTTCTGAATCGTTGAGGAGCTGTGGGCTGTATTGAGGTGAATGTGGATTATCAGCGGGGCTTGCAAATCCGAGTCCTGACCACATGCGTGGATCTTCAAAATTGCCGTTCGAGTCGATTACTTCGCCGCTGCCTTCATCGGGCATGGCATCGTAATTTTCGGCCAGATAGGTATCGAGATCTCCGATTTGTTCGAGGGTAACTATCTGATTGAGTTCTTTTTGAACGGCATCGTCAACGGCAACATCGCGCTCGGTACGACGGCGTTGGCCACGCTTCTCAAGGTAGCCCATTACGTGGGGGGTGAGGTCGTAGTTGGTTACGACGCGTCCATAGCGAAACAGAAATTGTGCGAGTGCTTGCGCAAAACTCTGTGCGGTTTGAAAACGCTTGTTTGGATCGCGTTGCAGGGCGTGGGCCAGGAGTTGTTCAAGCTCGGGGGGGACATCCGGACGGATGGCGGACACCGATTGGGTTCGGGCTTCTCGCACTTGTTCGAGCGTATGATAGTCGGTATCGCCGAGAAAAAGCCGACGTCCGGTTAGCATTTCCCAGAGCAAAATACCGACTGCAAAGATGTCTGTTCGTAAGTCGACATCTTCACCGTGGGCGGCTTCAGGCGAAAGATAACCGAATTTACCCTTCACAACGCCGGGATCGGTAACTTCAGCCTGACTTTTTGCTTTCGCCAGACCGAAGTCCGTGAGTTTGACCTCGCCTGCGCGTGAGATAAGCACGTTCGGTGGACTTACATCGCGATGCACAATGTCGAGCGGGCGACCGTCCTGGTCGCGCTTGTCGTGTGCGTGGGTGAGTCCCTTGCAAACCTCCATCGCGATAAAAACGGCCTGCTCAATCGGCAGCGTTTTTCCTTCTTGATTGAGGTGCTCGATGACATTTTTGAGGTTCGTGCCATCGACATACTCCATCACGATGAAATAAGTGCCGTCGGCAATTCCGAGATCAAAAACGTGTACGGTGTTATTATGATTGAGATGAAGGCTGACCTTGGCTTCGTCCAAAAACATGCGAATAAATCGCTGGTTCTGGGTAAGGTTCGGCAAGATTCGCTTAATTGCGACAAGCTTTTGGAAGCCTTGAAGGCTTGTGGAGTTAGCCTTAAAAACTTCGGCCATGCCGCCGGCGTCGATGCGTTCGATCACCTGATATCGTGGTTGGGCCATACGTTGTCAGTCCTGATTCAACAAGAAGGGAAGCTTCATAGGCGCTACTATAGCTTATAATATACAGAAGGCCCAAGTCTAAACAGCGGGCCGTAAGTAGCAAATAATAATTAATCGTTCGTGGGCGCGAAAAAGCAAGAAATTCTGGTGGGTTATCGTTGTTGATGCTGCGGTGAAATGGCTTTCTGGGAAAGTTGCTGGCCGGGAGGTGCGAATTATGGTATAAGACTGACTGAACGCAAGGTCAGCCTTTGTGAAAGGTGGTGAATGGCACCAGTTTTTTTCATGGCTGTAAGGCCGTAAGTATGTCAGCAAAACCTGAACAAATTATGCTAAAATCAGATGTAGATGTAACACCTGAAATAGAAAATGTTTTTGCAGCGGATAATATCTCGAACGAAGAAAAAGAAGCGGTAGTTCCGGAAGCGGTAATCGCCGAGAAAGTTACCGCCAGCGAGATAGAAGAGGATGAGTCGGTTCGCTATGGGGAATTGTGGCGAACCGAGCCCAGCAAGCGTCGAAGAATGGGGCTTGCGCAGATAACGCTTGATCGCGGGGTGAAAACGGAGGTTATCGGGCATTTGTATGGTCTGGACTTTGATATCGAGGCCGAAGGCTATCGAATTCGAATCTTCTTTGATCATTATAATTTCCGTTTGAAAATACTCGATTATGAGGCGACGGATTATCCTGCGATGATCAAGCGGGTTCACTGGCTGGCGTCAGAAAATTCTTTTGAAAAGATTTTTTGGAAAGCGAGCGAAGAGGACTGGCGTAATTTTCTGAGCTTTGGATATGGGCTGGAAGGCATCATGAAGTATTACTTCAATGGAGAAGATGCCTTTGTGATGTCGCGCTTTTGTACGACGGAGCGGATTCATAGTGCGGATCTGATTGAAGAGGCCGAACTTATTGAGAAGCTCATGGCTCGGCCGCGTGCGTATGAGCCGCCGCCGCTTCCGCCGGGCTATCGGATGACGATTGCCCGGCCTGAGCATATCGCGCAGCTGGTAAAGTTATACCGCGGGATTTTTCAGACGTATCCAAGTCCATTGACGCATCCTGATTATATTTATCAGACGATGAATCGACATGTTTTGTATCGTGTCGTATTGAATGAAGATGGTGATGTTGTTAGCGCGGCAAGCGCTGAGATTGATGAAAAGAATCGAAACGCGGAGCTGACTGATTGTGCAACAGCACCGAGCGCGCGTGGACAGGGATTGATGTTTCATTTGTTACAAGCGCTCGAGAGTGACCTGCGGGAGCGCAACATTACGACGAGTTATACGCTTGCGCGTGGCACATCGTTCGGGATGAATCTGGTGTTTTACCGCCTGGGTCATGAATATTGCGGCCGTTTGATCAATAATTGCGATATTTACGGTCAATTCGAGGACATGAACATCTGGTCGAAGCTGCTTTAGCGCTTTGATCGGACGCGAACGGACGATTCAGTCTGAGTCGGTTGTCCTCAATTTTTTAAAAATTTGAGTTTTTATGGCGTGTGCACTCGGATGGGTGCTCGCCCGTAAACGCACGTTCCGAATACGGCTCGTCCCCCGGGGGCGAGGTGTGGAACGGCCAGTAACCGCAATGGTTTCCCGGATCGGCAGCAGGGCTGTCGGGTGTTTTGTTTCGGGTTTTCTGCAGCCACATTTCGGTCTTTTTGAAGACTGGTTTATTGCCACGGCTGCCAACTTTAGATCAATTAGACGAAGGAAATAGTATGAAATTACGCGTTGGAATTATTGGTGCGGGTCCGAGTGGGTTGGCGCAGTTGCGTGCTTTTCAATCGGCAGAGGATGCCGGTCATGAGATTCCAGAGATCGTGTGCTTTGAAAAGCAGGCAAACTGGGGTGGATTGTGGAATTACACCTGGCGAACGGGCCTGGGGAAATACGGCGAGCCGGTGCATGGAAGTATGTATCGCTATTTATGGTCGAATGGTCCGAAGGAATGTCTGGAGTTTGCGGACTATTCGTTCGACGAGCATTTTAAAAAGCCGATTTCTTCGTACCCACCGCGTCCGGTGTTGTTTGATTATATTCAGGGCCGTGTCGAAAAGGCGGACGTGCGAAAGTACATTCAGTTTTGTACGGCCGCTCGCTGGGTAGACTTTGATGAGAAGACGAAAAAGTTTCATCTCCATGTCGACGATCTGGTAAACAATACGACGCGTACCGAAGTGCTCGATTATTTGATCGTAGCGACCGGACACTTTTCGGTTCCGAATATGCCGTATTTTGAAGGCATTGAAGAGTTTCCGGGTAGTGTTGTTCATGCGCATGATTTTCGCGGTGCCGAGCCTTATGCCGGTAAAAACGTACTCATTATCGGAAGCAGTTATTCAGCGGAAGACATCGGTGTGCAGTGTCATAAGCATGGTACGCCCAATGTTACGCTGAGTTATCGAAGCAATCCGATTGGGGCTGATTGGCCGGAGGGGATGAAGGAACTTCCGCTGGTTACGCATTTTGAAGGCAACCGTGCGTTCTTCATCGATGGTAGCAGTGAAGAGTATGACGATGTGATTTTGTGCACGGGTTATCAGCACAAATTTCCGTTTTTGCCGGATTCAATGCGATTGAAAACGCAGAATCGGATGTATCCCGATGGCGTGTATAAAGGGGTTGTATTCCAGGATCTTCCGCAGCTCATGTATCTGGGTATGCAGGATCAGTATTATACCTTCAACATGTTTGATGCGCAGGCGTGGTTTGTGCGTGACGTGATTCTGGGCAGAATTGCGGTTCCAAATGCAGAAGATCGACAAAAAGACATCGATGGTTGGTTGGAGCGCGAAGCAGCGGTCGAAGGTCCAAACGATGATATCGATTTCCAGTGTGCTTATATGCGAGATCTGCTTGATAATACGGATTATCCGAGCATCGATCTGGAAAAGGTCGCGGACATGTTCAAGCAATGGCTGCTTGATAAGGAAGAAGATATTTTGCGATACCGCGATAAGTCGTACACGTCGGTTTTGACGGGAACGGTCGCACCCAAACATCATACTTTATGGATGGATGAGCTGGATGATTCGCTGGAGCGATATCTGGCCGATCATGCGGATATTGAGCCTGCAGAAAAGGCGGAAAATGATGACCGCGTGATAGCGTAAATTGGTGATGTGCTGCAGACTTTGCGGCATGTATGGGGGCATTAAAAAAACCGGTTTTGAAAACCGGTTTTTTTTTGTGGCAGGTAGGCTTCATGGCCCTGAAGGCCTTGCTATTACGGGCTGTGATCGAGGTGTGGCCGGGGGATCTAAAAAAATATCAGGTGTTCTGAAGGGTGTGAAGTGTGGATTGGATGTTACGCTGTTTTAGACCAGTTACTCTGTATAATTCAACGTGGTCGATTTTGCCTTTGAGTTGGGTTGGTGGCAGTTGGATGGCATCCACCAGGTTCTCGACCTGAGCGAAGGTGTTTTGGCCGATAACCAATTCGCCCGGGCCGGCAGCCGAGCAGATTCGGCTGGCTGTGTTTACGGTATCGCCCATGACGGTGTAGTTCATACTTTTGGTCGAGCCCATATATCCGGCGATGAGCTCGCCAGAATTCAGGCCAATGCCGATCTGGAGGGTTTCTCCGGCCGAGCGGTGCATGTTGAATGCGTTGAGCGCGGACTGCATTTCGATGGCGCAGCGCACGGCTCGCTCGGTGTCATCGGGATGGCCAATGGGGGCGCCCCAGACGGCCATGATTTCGTCACCAATGAACTTGTCGAGGGTGCCTTCGTATTTGAAGATGACGTCGACCATTAATTCAAAATACTCGTTGAGTAATTTGACCATGGCTTGCGGGGTTGTGCGTTCGCTGAAGGATGTGAAATTGCGGATATCGGCAAACATAACGGTTGCCTGGCGGATTTCGCCGCCTTTTTTGAGTTCGAGGCGGCCGCTGACGACTTCTTCAACGAGCTGTGGAGAGAGCAGGCGGTGGAGCTTTTCGCGGACGAGGATTTCGTCTTCCATCTTTGTGAGCAGTCGCTGATGTTCGATGAGTACGGCCGCCTGGCGTGCAAAGCCGCTCAAGATTTCCAGGTCCTTATCGGTGAATGCGCCGCGTGCTATTTTAGAATCCAGATGAATGACGCCCAGGATCTCGTCTTCGTGAAGCAGTGGAACGCTCATCGTGCTGCGGATGTTGCCAAGGATAATCGAGTGTGCACCGGAAAAGCGCGAATCCATCATGGCATCCGAGGATAATACGGCCTGCTTTTCTTCAAAAACTTCGTTCAAGATCGTGCGTGAAATACGAACATCGCTGGCGGTAGCGTTGGGATCGCGCGAGCGTACGACCATGGGTATCAGGCTGTCACTGTCTTCGGCGCGTAACAAAATAACGCCGTGATCGGCCGGGAAGATTTCGAAGGCCTTCTCGAGGATCTTGTCGAGTAGTACGTGGCGATCCGTTTCAACGCCGATGGACTGACTTAGTTCGTGAGCGATGCGCAGTCTTTCGTAGTCCTGGCGGAGTGTAACGACGTCGGAAATCATGGCGGAGGGTTGAAAACTTGCTTCGGCCTTGGGTGCAATGCGGCTGCAGACGACGGAATCAAGCGAGTCGGCAAGAATCGTAACGCGTTGCTGCACGTTCGCCAGCGACGGCGATGAAGCGAGTCGGAATTTCAGGGTGGTAGAGCCAATTTTAATAACATCGGAGTCGGCCAGACGGTACGGTTCCGTGATACGTTGGTCGTTGACGTTCGTACCGTTTCGACTGCCACCGTCGACGATCCAGAAAATACCGTCCAGATCACGTTTGATAACGGCGTGTTCTTTGGAAACGACGCGGTCAAGAATCTGGATATGCTGGTCCGGGTGCCGGCCCAGCGTAGTCAGTGCACCCAGTGCATGTTTTTGTTGTGCGCCGCGTGCATCGGTATAAATGAGCCTGGCCATAACTACTCTCTAAGGTATTGACAATCACTTGGTATGTGACGGACTTTCTTGTGCGACTTAATGTTCAGTGTACAGCAGTCTGGTTGCAGACGAACAGTGTTTGTTGATCTGAACACTGCATTCTATCACTTTTCACGTTGTTGGGTATGACTGAATCACTTACGCCACGTTTGTTGTTGGTCGATGATGAAACTGCACATCTGCAGACATTAGAGCGCCTTTTTGTCAAAGAGGGGTACTTTGTAGCAACGGCGGAGGGTGGCCAGCAGGCGCTGGATTTGTTGCGTACACAGCCGTTTCATCTTGTGATTACGGACTTGATGATGCCGGGTATTGACGGCATGGATTTGCTTAAATTCGTTCGTACCCTGCAGCCAGAAGCCGAAGTAATTTTGATGACGGCTTTTGGGACGGTTGAGCGTGCGGTCCACGGAATGAAGGAAGGCGCGTACGATTTTGTTTCCAAACCGATCAAACGTGCCACGATTTTGAAAGCCGCCCATCAGGCGCTGGAGCGTCAGGCGTTGATGGCGGAAAACCGTGTGCTCAAAGCTCAATTAGCCGACCTGCGGGATGAACGCAATATTATTGGCCAGTCATCGTCGTTGCGTGGCGCGCTGGCACTTGTCAGGCAGGTTGCGGCAAGTGATGCGACCGTGCTTTTGAGCGGTGAATCGGGCACGGGTAAGGAATTGTTTGCGCAGATGATCTATCAGCAAAGCGACCGTGCAAATCGACCCTTTGTGGCCGTAAACTGTGCTGCTTTGCCGGAAACGATTCTGGAAAGTGAGCTTTTTGGTTACGAAAAGGGTGCTTTCACGGGCGCAAACCAGCGGCGGATCGGACGCTTTGAGGCGGCGCACGGCGGAACGTTGTTTTTGGATGAAATTGGCGAATTGTCGGCGCATGTGCAGGTGAAATTACTGCGCGTTTTGCAAGAAGGTGAGTTTGAGCGGTTGGGTTCGAGTAAGCCGATACGGGTGGATGTGCGGATCGTGACGGCGACCAACAAAGAGCTCGAAGAGGAAATGCGGCTGGGGAACTTTCGCGATGATCTCTATTATCGTCTGAATGTGGTGGAGATTAAAATTCCGCCACTTCGTCATCGTCTGGAGGACGTTCCGCTGTTGGCCGAGCATTTCTTGAAGGGTTTTCGTGCGAAAAATAGCCGAGATATTCAGGGACTGAGTCGGGATGCGCTTGAAGCGTTATCGTCGTACCGATGGCCTGGCAACGTGCGCGAGCTTGAAAATGTGATCGAGCGTGCTGTTGTGTTGGATACGGATGGCATGATTCATACCGATGATTTGCCGGAACATATCGTCGAACATC